>JAFUJG010000044.1 GCA_017468215.1 Clostridia bacterium
AGAGGGTCCCATATTTTTTCGGGAGCAAGGATAAGTGCAAGCCCCATTGCCGCCATTTCAACCAGCTTTTGGTCGTGGTGACCGGCTTCGCCCCAGTATTCATCACTTTCTGGGTCGGTGCCTGCAATAAAGCCCCGGCGGTAAATTTCAGCCCAGTCATCGTCACCGCCGTCAGTAAACAGGGGAGCCAATGCCCACAAAGGACGTGAGAAGGCTTCTATCATAGCTGTATCGTCACAGTATGCGGCACTTGTTGCACCAAGGTTAAGATACGCCTTCTTAGGTGAAAAATGTGCTTTAAGAGGCTCGCAGATATCTCTGACCGCCTTTTTCACATCTGCACGTGTTTTTACAGGATTGTTTTTTAAAAGTTCGCCTGTCATAGCCTGCTTTAGTCCTCCTTAGTTTTTAGGTGTAAATGTAACTGTGTATTCACTCGGCTCATTTTCAACAAGCTCTACTCCCGAGGGAACAGGTATCCTTGCGGAATATGTGCCGCCTGAGGTGTAGCTTGCAGTGTTTAATCTGCCAAGATTTATAGGCTCAAGTGCATCTACAACCTGAGCAGGACCGTGCACCATAACCTCCTTGGGCGAAATTTCATAATCAAGATTTGTGCTGTCGCCGATTAATTCAAGCGACAGAGGAATGGACTGCTGCTTGTAAATTACAAAGGTTATCTCTGCAGTTTCACTTGAAAGCTTTACGTTTTCAACCTTTTTGCCGTTTGCGTCAACAGCTGTAAGTGTAACAGTCTTTTCTGTATCACTTGTTAAGTCAGACAAATCAAGCTTTTCGGTAGAGATATATACAATCTTTTCAATATCGCCCTTGCAGCCCGAAACCTCGATATATTTGCCGTCGGCAAAAACAGTTTCGTGTGTGAGGTAGCCATCCGAGGGGTTTTTAGCCACATTAGGCTGGATTTCAAATTCCTTCTTGATATATTCCTCAACGTTAACCCTTACCTCCAGCTGGCTTCTGTCAAAGGTTACGCCCGATGTAAAGGGATACGAAAGGGATGCTGTAACAGTGTTTTCGCCTACTGCAGAAAGGGAAGAAACATCAATGGTTGCCTTCATTGTTTTTGCGGTAAGGTCATTGAACATATTACGCTTTGCACGGATTTTAACATCGATTTTAGTGTCAAGAGGCTTGGATGCAAAGCCGTTTTCGTTAAGCTTTGTTTCGCCTGTTACCACAACAGGGATATTAGTTATGGTGCGGGTCATGTCCGGGTTTTCAACATAGGACACATACACCCACAAGCAAAAAGCAGATATGATACATACAAGGAGATGAACAGCTTTTGTATTGAGTTTAGTTCTTTTTAACATTGATAATCTCCTTCCATTTGTTATGTATTTTTGCTTTTCTGTCATCGTCAGCGGAATCCCCCTGAAGGATTTTTGTAACAGCCTCCAACAGAGTAGGCTCAGAGAAGTTACGCTCAAGCTTGCCGTTACGTGCAAGGCTTATGATGCCTGTCTCCTCAGACACAACAATTACCGATGCGTCACAGTTTTCACTAAGACCGATTGCCGCACGGTGTCTTGTTCCCAACTCACGGCTCAAGGACTCGTCACGTGTTAAGGGAAGCACACAGGAGGCATAGCGTACTGTGTCGCCCTGGATTACAACAGCTCCGTCGTGGAGAGGGGTCTTGTCGAAAAATATTGTTATAAGTAAGTCGGATGTGACCTTTGCATTGAGCTCGGTGCCTGTGCCGAAAATATCGCCAAGGCCTGTGTTGCCTTCGATAACGATAAGAGCGCCAAGCCTTGCTCTGGAAAGGGCACATGCCGCCTTTGTAATTTCGGAAGCGGTTTTCACCATGTCAACATTTTCGTCACGGAAAAAGGAGTCAAACTTTGTTCTGCCAATCTGCTCTAAAATACGCCTTAACTCAGGCTGGAACAGAATAACAAGTGCAAGAATACCAACCTGCATGGTGTTTACAAGAATGAAATTAACTGTATTAAGCTGGAAAATACCGCTTATCCATGTGGCAAGGATAAAGAAAATAACACCCTTTAAAATCTGCCAGACACGTGCTTCCCGGATAAGGTTGCTGATATAGTAAAAAACAAGTGCAACAATGGCAACGTCGATAAAATCAGCAAGCCTTAAAAGCGAGAAAAATTCAACAATAGAAGAAATGATAACATCCACTTTGTCAGACACCTCGTTTTCGTTGTATATTATATATATTATACAATGAAACAGGTGTAAAATAAAGTGTTTTTCTTTATTTTCCTATTATTTTTTTTAATGCGGACAAAGCAAAATCAACATCCGGCTTTTCGGTGAAAAAACCTGCAGAAAAACGGATAGTTCCGCTTTGTATTGTACCTATGGTTCTGTGTGCCATGGGAGCACAGTGTAACCCTGCACGCACACAAACCTGACTTATGTTAAGCTCCTCTGCTATATGCACGCAGTCATGGTGAGGGCATATTACACTTATTGCATTTGTTCTTTCTCTTTCTCCGGGAACCGTAACGCCCGATATATCGGAGAGTGCATCATACATGTAGGAGGTAATTTCCTTTTCCTTCTCAAATACCCCTTCACGCAAAACAAACCTTACTCCTTCACAAAGGGCGGCAATGCCCGGTGCATTAACTGTGCCTGCGTGGAAGCGGTCGGGATATATAAGGGGCATACGTGCACTTTCAGAGTAGCTTCCCGTGCCTCCGAAAAGAAGTGGAGAAGGGTCAATGCCCTCACGGATATATAAACAGCCTGTTCCCATAGGACCCATCAATCCCTTGTGCCCCGAAAACGCTACCATGTCAAGCCCTGATGCATCAATTGGGATAATACCTGCACTTTGGGAAAGGTCAAAAAGAGCAAGGGTATTGCTCTCTGTAGCAATTTTCTGCACCGAATAAATATCGTTGATTGTACCGCATACATTTGACGAATGAATAAGACAAATGAGCTTTGTTTTATCTGTGATAAGGTTTTTGATGCTTTCGGGAGCAATTTTGCCTGTGGGGCTTCCGTGTGCTATTTTAACATAGACACCACGCCGGGAACACTCGTGTGCTGCACGCATGACGGCATTGTGCTCCATTGACGAAATTATTATTTCGTCCCCTGCATCAACTGTGCCGAAGATAGCGGCGTTCAATGCCTCGGTAGCATTTTTTGTGAACACAATTCTCTCAGGCGAGGGGATTGATAAAAGCCTTGCTATCTCCTCCTGGCACTCAAAAAGCATTTCTGCCGAGCGGATTGAGCTGTCGTAGCCTCCTCTGCCGGGACTTGCACCGCAGGAGGTCATATAGGCGGTAAGCGCATCTGTAACCTCATTAGGCTTTGGAAATGTGGTGGCGGCATTATCAAGATATATCATGTTTTCACTCCTTGAAATAAGTGGTTTGAGAGTTGTTGGTTTCCTCACGGAAAAAGGAACGTATATTGATGTTCAGCGAAGCGGCAGTCTTTTTGACGAAGGGTTTGTATTCGTCGGGAAAACGGATGCTGTAGCCGCAGCCCTCCTTGGTGAGAGAGGAGGGGGTCTGGATGACACGTGATGGTACATCCTGTTTTAAAAGAGCAAGACGCAGTCTGTTGGCGCTGCTTACGGACGCTACTGTAGCAAGCATTTTTTTCCTCCCTTGAGATTAATAATAGGAGATTGTAAAAAAGCAATCTCAATATAATGTATGAAAAGATAAAATTTTTGCTAATGTATCCATAAAAATAAATTAAAATTTTATGAATTGTGTTGAAAAATCGAAAAGAAAATGATATTATATTATAAGATATGTATTCCGAAACTAAAAGGATGGAGTGACGAAGAATGCCTAATAATTATATCAGAACACTTGTTTACCAGTTCAGAGATGTTTTCGAAAGAAAAATCGGCGTTATCGATGAAAACGGTTTTATCATTTCGCCCAGCAATCCCAAGGAAATTGACGCATCTGTTGAGAGTATTCTTGAAAAGTGTGCAGACAGCAACACTATTTATCATTTTGCCGACTGTACCTTCCTTTCTTTTGGAAAGCAGAAAACAGAGTACATAGTTTTTGCATCCGGTGAAGATGCAGAGGCACTCAGATGTTGTAAGGCACTGGGGGTAGCTGTTTCCAGCGTAAAGGTGCTCTACGACGAAAAGTATGACCGCAGCAACTTCATTAAGAACATTATTCTGGATAACATTTTGCCCGGCGATATTTACGCAAAGGCAAGAGAACTCAATATTGCTCACGACGCAGCAAGAGTTGTGTTTGATATTTCCAAGGAAAACCTCTCTGCCGATGAGGTCAGCGTAAGAGAAATTATCGAGGGTATTTATCCCGATTCGGATAAGGATTTTGTCATCACCGTTGACAGCGAGAACATTGTTCTTGTAAAAGAGGTTGACGAAAATATCACACCCGAAAAGCTCGAAAATATTGCAAAGACAATTTTCGACAATCTGCAGAGTGAGGCTCTTATTACAGTAACCGTAGGTGTAGGTACTGTTGTAAAGGGCGTTCCCAACCTTGCAAAGAGCTACAAGGAAGCACAGATTGCCATTGAAGTAGGCAAGGCCTTTGACGAGGAGAAGAATATTATCAACTACGAAAACCTCGGCATCGGCAGACTTATTTATCAGCTGCCCACAACCCTTTGCGAGCTTTTCCTCTCTGAGGTGTTCAAAACAGGCGGCATTGATTCACTTGACCGTGAAACACTCCTTACAATCCAGAAGTTCTTCGAAAACAACCTTAACGTTTCCGAAACCTCACGTCAGTTGTACGTACACAGAAACACTCTTGTGTACCGTCTTGACAAGGTGCAGAAGATTACAGGTCTTGACCTTCGTATTCTCGACCACGCAATTGTTTTCAAGGTTGCAATGATGGTTAAAAAATATCTCAACAATTCGCAGAACCGTTATTAATGGATTTTGTGCAGGAAAGGACAGTTATGATACAGTTTGATAATGTTACAGTCGTTTACAAAAACAATGTAACCGGGCTTGACAAGGTCAGTTTTCATATAGATAAAGGTGAGTTTGTTTTCCTTGTAGGTAAGACAGGTGCGGGAAAAAGCTCTGCCATAAAGCTTCTTACAGCTGAAATAAAGCCTTTCTCCGGCGATGTATGGCTCGACGGCGTTAAAGTAAACGGACTCAAGAACAGAAAAATACCCTTCCACAGAAGAAAAATCGGCGTTGTGTTCCAGGATTTCCGCCTTTTAAGGGATAAAACAGTTTACGAAAACGTTGCCCTTGCCATGGAAATCGTGGGTGCATCCAAAAAACAGATAAGAACAGAGGTACCCAACATTCTCCGGCTTGTGGGCCTTGGTCAGAAAACAAGGGAATACCCCTCGTCTCTTTCCGGCGGCGAACAGCAGAGAGTGGGCATAGCACGTGCATTGGTGAACAGACCTTCACTTATTATTGCGGACGAGCCTACAGGTAACCTTGACAGTGCTACCGCATCATCAATCATGGAGCTTTTTGAGGAAATTAACCGTCAGGGAACAACAATTCTGATGGTAACACATTCGGAAAAAATCGTTAATGACATGAACAAGCGTGTCATTGTGCTTGACCATGGTATGCTTGTGCGTGATGATAAGAAGGGAGTGTACACCATTGAGGATTAACAGACCGTTCTACTTTTTGAAAAATGCTCTCAAGGGTATGACACGTAATACCGAAATGACAGTTACCGCAATTATTACGGTAACAAGCTGTCTTTTGCTTTTCGGCGTGTTTATGCTTTTGTCGGCAAATATTAACTTTATCGGCGAACAAATCCGAAACCAGTGCCAGATACAGGCATTTATAGAGTTTGACGCAACAAGCGAGGAGGAAATGCTTGTCTACAGCCAGATAAGCAATCTTCCCAATGTAAGCGACTGTACGTTTGTTTCCAAGGCAGACGCCATGGAAGAATACCGTGCTTATCTTGGTGCAGACGCTTCCGCCTTTGACGGCTTGGAGGGGGAGGAATTCCTTCGCTCCAGCGTAAAGGTGAACATGAACGACATTGAAAAGTCAAAGGAGCTTGAAATGGCAATTGCCGCTATCGGTAATGTTGCCAAGGTGTCTAACAGACAGGATGTTGTGCAAAGGGTTATCGATGTAACAGACGTTATACGTAACGCCAGTTTAGGTGCAATGATTATATTGCTTCTTGTGGCAATCTTTATTATTTCCAACACAATCAAGCTCAGCGTTGTTGCACGTAAGGACGAAATCCACATTATGAAATATGTGGGTGCTACTGCAAGCTTTGTAAGGCGTCCCTTTATTCTTGAGGGTATCCTTACAGGTGTTATTGGCGGTGCAATATCATTAGTGCTTATAGGCTTTGGTTATACATACGTAATCAAGTTCATGAAGGACTTTCTGGACATTTTCCAGCTTATACCCCTTGTACAGATTTTGCCCTTCATGGTTGGTACAACATTAATTTTCGGCGTTCTTATGGGTGCCGTAGGAAGTGCCATTGCACTTGTTAAGCATCTTAAGGTATAAGAAAAGGTGATACCGATATGAGAAACAAAAAACAGTCAATGCGCCAAAAGGGCGTTGCAATATGTGCAATCATTGTTGTTATTGCAATTTTGGCGAGCATATTTCTGCCTGCCTTTATACAGGTGGCCTCTGCAAAGACAACAGCCGAGCTCGAAAAAGAGGTTAAGCAGGCAAAAACAAATAAAAATAACGCAAAAGCTCAGCTTGACAGCGTAAAGAACAAAAAAGCTAACGTTGCCGAAGAAGTTCTTGCAATCGATGAGGAAATCAACCGTGTTGAAGACGAGATTGAGTCAACAGCCGCAGCTATTGAGCAGTCCAGGGCAAACCTTATTATCAAGGAAGAAGAACTCAGGGTTGCTGAGGAAAACTGTATTGAATACGACCAAAGCTTCAAGACCCGAGCAAGAATCATGTATGAAAACGGCACATCCTCTTATCTTGAGGTACTTTTAGGTGCATCAAGCTTTGGCGACTTTTTGTCACGAATTGAAATGATACGAGAAATCGTCGAATACGATAAAAAGGTCCTGGCAGAAATGAAAGCCTCCAGAGATGCCATAAGGGTTGCAAAGGAAGCTCTCGAAGCCGAAAAGGCTAACCTTGAAGCAAAAGAGGTCGAGCTTGCAAACATGAAAATTGAGCTTGGCTACCGTCTGGAAGCAAAACAGGAGCTTTTAGCTCAGCTTCATGAGGACGAGGTTGCTTATGCCAAGGCGTACGAAATTGCCGAGGCTGACGAAAAGAAAATTCAAAAGCAGCTTCAGGAGCAGGCAGCTAAAGAAGCTAAAGCAGGCACACAAACAAAGTACACAGGCACAGGTAAGTTTGTATGGCCTGTTCCGGCAAGCCACAGAGTAACGTCAAAATACGGCTACAGAATACACCCTGTGTATAACACACGAAAATTCCATGCAGGCATCGATATCGGTGCATCCTACGGAAGCGATATTGTAGCGGCTGAGTCGGGTACGGTTACGGTTGCAACCTATGGCTCCGGCTACGGAAAATATTTAGTAATAAACCACGGCAGCGGCATCACAACTCTTTATGCCCATTGCAGCTCACTGCTTGTAAAGGTGGGCGATAAGGTAAGCCGTGGACAGGTTATAGCAAAGGTAGGCTCAACAGGCGTATCTACAGGTAACCATCTGCACTTTGAGGTGCGTATTAACGGTGCAACAACAGACCCGTTAACATATGTAAACTGAGTTTGAGAGGAAAATAATACTGATGAATCGCAAGTTGATAAGAATATCAGCACTGATTATTTCAATCATGCTGCTGTTATCTCTTTGTGCCAATGCGGCAAACCCTCCAGCAACACAGGCAGGAGCAGTGTTGCTGATTGATGCCGATACCGGAGAGGTGCTCTACGGTAAAAACGAGAACGAAAAAATGTATCCTGCCA
The DNA here is from genome assembly GCA_017468215.1 of Clostridia bacterium. Taxonomy (GTDB): domain Bacteria; phylum Bacillota; class Clostridia; order UMGS1883; family UMGS1883; genus RGIG1927. The sequence goes on from JAFUJG010000044.1 coordinate 7,902, forward strand.
GTACAACAAAAATAATGGTTGCACTTCTGGCATTGGAAAACCTGGAGCTTGATGAAAGCGTAACAGCAACAAATTCGGCAATAAGCCTTTTGCCTCCGGGGCATACTAATATAGGCATACTGAACGGTGAAACCCTCACCGTACGCCAGCTTTTATACGGACTGATGCTTGCATCTGCAGGCGATGCCGCTAACGTGCTCGGCGAAAGGATTTCCGGCAGTGTTGACGAGTTTGTAAAGCTTATGAACAAAAGAGCACTTGAGCTGGGAATGAAAAACACAAACTACATGAACGCCAGCGGTGCACACGACCCGTTGCATTATACAACTGCTTCCGACATGGCGCTTTTGGCAAGGAAAGCCATGGAAAACGAGGTTTTCCGTGAAATTGTAAAAACAGATGCGTACATAATTCCCCCAACAGAGCAATATACTGAAGAAAGAAGATGTCTTAACACAAATCATCTGGTGTCAAAAAAGAAATCCTCCAAGTATTTTTATAAATACGCAACAGGTATAAAAACAGGCTTTACCAACGATGCAAAAAGATGCCTTGTAGCATCTGCCGAAAAGAACGGCATCACTCTTATCACAGTTGTTTTGGGTGCAGATGTTGTGGAAATGCAGATGATGGACTTTGTGGACACAACAAACCTGTTTGAGTACGGCTTTGCAAATTATAAACGTCCCAACGTGGTAAGCCAGGGAAGCATTATTGCACAGTCACCCATAAAAAGTGCAAAAGGCGAAAACAGAGTGCTTCTTGAAGCAGGCGCAAGCCTTTCAAAGCTCATTGCCATTGATGAAGAATTAGGTGAAATCACACATACAGAAACAATTAACAAAAACATAAAAGCTCCCATTTCACGAGGGGATGTTCTCGGCGAAGCGGAGTACTTTGTGGATTCTGTTTCGGTAGGTAAAATACCTCTTGTGGCAACAAAGGATTATGCCTTTGACCCTATTAAAAATATTCTCGGTGTTATAGCTGCAATATTTACTTCGCCCTGGCTGTATCTTCCGTTTGTACTTTTCTTTGTTGCATTGGTTATAATAAGACAGTATAACTACAACAAACGCAGAAAACAGAGAGCTGAGGAACGCCGTCTTAAAAAAGAGATGGAAGCAGAAAAACGCCGTGCCGAAATGAAAAAGGACAAGTATGTAAATGAATTCCTCAATAAATAAAATCAGAAAGGGTTGGTTTCAATGACAAACTTTACAACAAAAATTGAACTGAGCAATGACCGTGACGACGAAATCAAGGAAATTCTTGCTCATGTACATGCTGCATTGGTAGAAAAGGGTTATAACCCCATAAGTCAGCTTGTAGGCTATATTATGTCAGGTGACCCGACCTATATTACAGGACATAAGGGAGCACGAGGCATGATTACCCGCTTTGAACGTGACGAAATACTTGAGGTTGTGTTCAAAGAATATCTGAACAAATAATTAACCAAAAAAAGAAGCAAATTTCCCGAAAGGGAAATTTGTTTCTTAATTTTGAAAGCTGATAAGAATTATGCGGATGTGGCGGAATTTTTCCTTTGTCCCAAGAAAGCGAGTTTACG
>JAFUJG010000045.1 GCA_017468215.1 Clostridia bacterium
ACATATTCCCACAAACGCATCTCATGCCTTTTGCAGTAGTCGGATATTTGAGAAAATTTTGTAAAACGGTACACATCACGTGAAATAATGCTGGATTCATTAACTATGTCAACCATGCCGCCGCCAACGCTCAAAATACGTTCCCTGCCGATTTCCTCGCCGTTTTTATAGGCGAAAACATCCATAGTGTTGGGATGCGGAATGTCATTATTTTTACAGTCAAAAACCAGTTCAACCCTGCACGGAGCCAAGGTTTCGATTACAACACGGTCAGTTCCGTGACCCTCGCCTGTTTTTGCCAGGGAGCCATACAGCACAACCTTAAAACTGTCGGCATCCTTGTATTTATTTTTGCAGAAATTGCACGCCCGCTCAGGTCCCATTGTGTGACTGCTGGAGGGTCCTCTGCCTATTTTATACAATTCACGTAAAGATTTCATATAATTTCTCCCTGCAATTCTTTATAAATATATTTTACACCTGTTTACAAATCTTTTCAACCAGATTTTTGCAAAAGAAAAAGGCTTCAATCTGAAGCCTTTTCGTCAGTTTTCTTTAAATTCATTTTTTCCAGTGCATCCACAACCTTTTCACGTGGGAATAAAAGATTTACCCCCAGTGCAATCAGAACGCCTATGCCTGTGTCAATTATACGGTTGACAGAATAAAGAAGATAGTTGTCTGCAGGTGTGGTAAAGAGCAGGATACAGAGCATTACACCGCCTGGTTGAATTGCTCCGGGCCATTTAAGTGAAACGCTTACAAGCACAAGTGCCACCACACCGATTGCAAGCAAAAGCAGTATTAAAGGATGGTATTTGACCGCTTCTGTGGCAGGGTAGCGTAAAATTTCTGCATCGGGATAAACACGGATGTAAATACCAAAAAGTATCATACCCAGAACACCGCCGAAAACAGTGCCGAAAAATCTGTTACCGCCGTTGAGCTTACTGTTTTCCATATCGCTTCCCACACCGAAGATTGTGCCTATGCAGGCAAAGGTCGGGTTCCTGCCCACAAGCAGATACAAAAGAGCTGTAAGGGCTGTAGCAAGTGCCGTTTTTATATTACGCATACCTATGTGTAAAAGAGGTTTTTTCTGCATATATATCGCCTCGCATTGTTATGTTTTTACAGTATTATTATAGCAACAGGAGGTTTCCATTGCAACAAAAAATCAGCCTCTCAACCAAATTCTGTCATTATACACAAAAAAGCGGTTGCAAATGCAACCGCTTTTAGTTTATCTTATACCTAATATTTTTTCAGCCTTTTCAACTTCCTCTTTGCTTGGCGAGCGAACACCCTCCAAAGGATAAGGCAAATTGAGCTTTGCCCATTTAAAAAGACCCAAGGTATGATAAGGAAGCACTTCAACCTTTTCAACGGTGTCAAGAGTTTTGATAAACTCTGCCGTGCGGGTCAAATCCTCCTCGCTGTCTGTAACATTTGGCACAAGAACCCTTCTTATCCACATTGCTGTACCTGTATCGGAAACATGCTTTGCAAACTGAAGAATATTCTCGTTTTCACAGCCTGTAAGCTCTTTATGGAGCTCATTGTCAAAAGCTTTCATATCAAGCATAACAAGGTCTGTATACTTTAAAAGCTCATCAAGCTTTTCAATATATGCCGCATCATTCTTAAAGGGCTGACCCGAGGTATCGAGAGTTGTATGAACACCCTTCGCCTTTGCCAGTTTAAAGAACTCTGTTACAAACTCCAACTGCAGTAAAGGCTCACCGCCCGAAACGGTAATGCCGCCCTTGTCAAGATTTTTGCCCCAATAATTCTTGTAGCGGTAAACCTTGTCAAAAAGCTCCTTTACATCCCACAGCTCGGCTTTCCAATCTCCGCCATTCTCTGCCCAGGTTTCGGGATTGTGGCAGTACTTACAGCGCATTGTACAGCCCTGTAAAAATACCACATAACGAACACCGGGGCCGTCAACGGCCCCGAATGTTTCATGAGCATGAACAAGACCTTTATTACAGTCTTTCATGGCAAGTACGTGCAATAACGTCAAGCTGCTGTTCCTTCGTCAAGTCGATGAACTTTACAGCATAACCGGATACACGGATTGTGAAGTTTGCGTATTCTTCCTTTTCAGGATGTTCCATAGCATCGATAAGCTTATCCTTACCGAAGATGTTAATGTTTACATGGTGAGCACCCTGGTCAAAATAACCGTCAAGAATCTGAACAAGCTTTTCTGTCTGTTCTGCTTCGTCACGACC
>JAFUJG010000046.1 GCA_017468215.1 Clostridia bacterium
GAGGGCATTATTATGAATGTTAACAGAACAAGAAAAATAGCCGTTACAGCAATGCTTTCGGCTGTTGCAGCAATACTCATGTTTATACAGATACCCGTTGGCATTATGCCTGCGTTTATTAAGCTCGATATTTCGGAGCTGCCTGCACTTATTGCATCAATGGCTCTGGGCCCTTGGTGGGGTGTGGCGGTTTGCGGTGTAAAAAACGTGCTGCATATGCTTAACTCCACTACCGCATATGTTGGCGAGCTGAGTAACTTTTTATTGGGCGTGGCGTTTGTGCTTCCCGTAGGCTATATTTACAAGCAGAACAAAACAAAAGCAACAGCTGTTATAAGCCTTGTGGCGGGCTCTATGGCAATGGCAGCAGCAAGCTTTTTTATAAATTATTTCATAACATATCCTTTGTATGATTTATTTGTGCTTAAAAAAGAAATAATCATCAGCATGTACAGTGCAATCCTGCCCTGGGCAGACACATTGTGGGAATGTCTTCTTGTTTTCAATGTTCCTTTTACGTTTGTAAAGGGTATTATCTGCTCGGCTGTGACAATGGTTATCTATAAAAGAATATCCAATATGATTAAAAGGTAGCATCGGCTACCTTTTTACATTGTTTGTTTTTTGTATAAATTGAGAAAAAAGGGGAAATAATTCAGATATATTAAGGAGTTGATATATTTGAAAAAAATTGCATTGGTTATTCTTGCATCATTGCTTTTGACCACATCAATAGTCGGTTATTCGGAGGAATTGTCAGAGGAGCTTTCCGAAGGCATTGTAAGGGTGCATATTATAGCAAACAGCAACTCGCCTGCAGACCAGGCGGTGAAAATAAAGGTCCGTGACGAGGTGCTTAAAGCCATGGAAAGCTTTGCAACCAAGGAGGAGGTAGGGGCAAATCTTGATTTGTTTGAACAAATTGCCGACAGCGTTCTTGGAGAGGAAGGCTTTGAGTATCAATCCCGGGCAGAAATGGGTATGTTCGACTTCCCCACAAAGCATTATGACGGCTTTTCGCTTCCTAAAGGAAGATACAACGCAGTTAGGATAAAGCTTGGAGATGCCGAGGGCGACAATTGGTGGTGTGTGCTTTTTCCGCCTCTTTGCATGGTGGAAGGCGCAACTGAGCAGGAGGAGCTACTTCGTGAGACCTTTGGCGAAAATTACGATGTAATTTCACAGGAGGGCAGCCTGCCTGTAAGAATAAAATTTAAGATAGCCGAGCTTTTTTAAAAACTTGACTACAAAAACAAAAAGGAATATAATAAATAGTTGAAAATCCTTTTTGGAGGTTTGACTATGAGGCAGAGAAACAGAAAGCATCTTGACGAAAGACTGGAAAGCTGTTCTGCACTTTATTCTGACAGTGCAGATATTTTAGATAAAGATTTTTTAAAACATCCTTTGCACATGGAAATCGGCTGCGGTAAGGGAAGGTTTATCACAACTCTTGCATCCCTTAACCCCGATATCCATTACATAGCAAGTGAGATGATTGCAAACATTATTGTGCTTGCCGCAGAAAAGGCACAGGCAATGGAGCTTGATAACATAAGATTTATATCGGGCAACGTACAGTATATGGCCGATTCTATCCCCCAAGGCAGTGTGGACCGTATTTATCTTAACTTTTCTGACCCCTGGCCAAAGGACAGGCATGCAAAAAGAAGGCTGACACACAAAAACTTTCTTGATTTGTACGACAGGCTTCTTGCAGAGGATGGCGAGATCCACTTCAAAACAGACAACCGAGCTTTGTTTGATTTTTCCCTCGAAAGTTTTAAAGAAAACGGATGGGAGCTTGATGAGGTTACAAGCGATTTGCACAACAGTAATTTTGAAGGTAACATCATGACCGAGTACGAGGAAAAGTTCTCGGGCTTGGGCTTTACAATAAACCGACTTGTTGCCAGAAGAAAAAAATAAAATCCGCTTTATTTCATGTGCGGAGCACATTTCATACTCCGTAAGGAGTATTTCACACACGAAGTGTATTTCATTCGTTTTTAAAAAACGAATTTCATTGAAAAAAGGCACTTCGTAAGAAGTGCCTTTTTTCTGGTGCCCGAGACCGGAATCGAACCGGTACGGCTTTAAGGGCCGCAGGATTTTAAGTCCTGTGCGTCTGCCAGTTCCGCCACTCGGGCGAGCATGGTTTATTATAACAAATAATTTTTTAGTTGTCAATACGAAAAATCAGAATGGATGATAGAAATGGAAAAATTCACGCAGTACTGCTCGGCTACTGTTACAGGAAGCGGAAACAATAACGGACTGAATCTTAAAGCAAACAGCGAATATGTTTTTAAAAGCTATTATAAGCTCAGATACGAAGGCTTGGACACATATAGGCTTTTCTTTGTAAACAAGGTTGACTCAACAGGCAACTGCAGGGCTGAAAAGCTTGGCGATGCCTTTGAGATATGTGAGGCATATGCGGCATATTCTCTCGACAAGGAAGTTGAAACCGACAGAGTTGATATAACCTTTGACAAAAATAGGACAAAGTGTGTTACTCCGGGCGAGGCTTACAGCACAGATGAGTTTAACTTTACATATAACAAGGCAGGATATATGGTGCTTGTTTTTAAGGTTAAGTGCACCCTAAGAAAGTTCCTGCCTGCCACTAACGAAAGCATGACAACAGGACGCACCTTTGAAAACGGCAAGGAAATCTGGTGTGACAACTTTGCTCTGAGACCCGCTTTTGTAGGAATTAAGCGTGAATTTAAAAAGACCGTAGGCTTCTGGGGTGATTCCATAACCCAGGGAAGCCGCACGGGAATGGACAAATACGAGGCATGGGTACACCGCATAGGACACGCTCTTAGTGAGGATATAAGCGTGTGGAATTTAGGCATGGGCTGGGCAAGGGCATATGATTCTTCTCTTGGAGGAGTTTTCGCCCAAAAAGCGGCTATGTGTGATGAGGTTTTCATGTGCTTTGGTGTTAATGATATCCGTTCCGGCGGACGGCTGGCAGATGAGGTTATTGCTGATATCAAAAAGGCAGAAAAGCTCCTTCGGGATGAAAACAGGGCAATAAAAGTGCACCTTCTTACTGTACCTCCCTTTAACATGAGCGAGTTTGAGGAAGCACAACGAAAAAAGGTTAATGAATACATAAAATCCAGAGATGACTATTTTGACATTGCCGCATGTCTTGAAAGCGATAATATGGGCAGTGTAAAGAGCGAATATATGACAAACAGCGATGACGCACATCCTAACGGAGAAGGCGGAAGGGTTATTTGCGAAGCCTTTATGGCGTGGAGTAGTGATAAAAAGTGGTAAAAAAGATTGTTTTATGGGGGCTTGTAATAGCGTGCATGGTGACGATTTTTTCGTTTTCGCATCAGAGTGCGGCAGTCTCTCACGATTTAAGCAATACGTTGCTGTGTCGAATATTGAATGCAATTGGATATTTTGAAAAAATGCCGAGAACTGCAATGCTGGAAACTGTTGAAATGCTGCATTTTGCCATAAGAAAAGCGGCTCACTTTTCGATATATGCACTTTTGGGAGTGCTGGTGTACCTGCTTATGCGTACAGGTCATGATATAAAAAACAGGTTATGCATGACCTTTGCACCCTTAGTGTGTGCACTGTACGCTGTGACAGACGAGCTGCATCAGCTGTTTATCCCCGGAAGAAGCGGCGAAGTACGTGATGTTGCAATTGATACGCTGGGTGCTTTGGCAGGAGTTGTGCTTGCGGCTGCTTTTTACACTTTGTGGCGGAGGATGGTTAAAAATGATTGATTTACATACACATATTCTGTTCGATATTGACGATGGAGCAGAAAGCATAGAGGACTCGTTGGCGATTCTTTCACGTGCAGAAAAAAGGGGCATTACAAAAGCTGTTGTGACACCGCATTTTACCCTTGGTGACGACGTGGAAAGCTTTTTAAAAAAGCGTAAGGAGCGGACTGAACAGCTAAAAGAGGAACTCTCCAAAAATAATATCAGCATAGAACTTTGTGAAGGAGCAGAGGTATATATTACCGACGAGATATATAACGAAACAAGGCTTAAGGAGCTTACTATCGGAACAAGCGGAGTAATGCTTTCCGAGTTTAAATATCATTCTCTTAAAATTGACAAGTTCCTGGATTATATTGAGGAGATTTTGTTTAATAATGTTAAGGTTTTAATTGCACATCCTGAGCGTTACACCTATCTGTATGGACGGGAAAGGCTTATAGATATGCTTATCAATAGAGGCGTAAGGTTTCAGGTCAATGCTATAAGCCTTTATGAAGAAGGCGAAGCCGGAGATTTTGCCCGCATGATGGTAACAAGCGGCAGAGCCTTTGCGGTGGGAAGCGATATACACCATGCCCGCTCAAAACGGCTTGATGCCATGGCAGAGTTTAATAAGAGTGAAAAGTGGAGAAGGCTGCTTTGGGATAATCCTTCAAAAATTTTTACAGGAGAGGTAAATTAACATGTACACTATAACTATAGTTGGTCTGGGTCTTATAGGCGGTAGCCTGGCAAAAGCACTTAAAGGATGCCCCGATACAACAGTTTACGGAATAAACCACAGAAAAAGCGTTGTTGATATGGCGGTAGCTGACCGTGTTATTGCAAACTGCGGTGAAAGCGATGACGAAATTCTTCAGAAAAGCGATATGGTTATCCTTTGTCTGTATCCTTCCTTGTGTGTTGACTTTGTCAAGGAACACATTAAAAACTTTAAAAAAGGTGCACTGCTAACCGATGTGTGCGGTATAAAGGAAAAATTTGTAGCAGATATCAATTCTGTAATACGCCCCGATATGGAATTTGTAGGTGCGCACCCCATGGCGGGCAGAGAGGTGTATGGCTATGTGAACAGCTTGCCCACTTTGTTTAATAACTGTAACTTCCTTATAACACCCACCCCTGATAACACTGAGCAATCCATCAAGTGTGTGGAAAAGCTTGCAAAGTATGTGGGAGCAAAGAAAATTGTACGTATTTCACCTCATGACCATGACGAGATGATTGCATACACAAGTCAGCTGATGCACGTTATTGCAGTTGCTCTTTGCGACAACAAGCATATCGAAATTGCATCGAACTTTTCAGCAGGGTCGCTTCGTGACTGTACACGTGTAGCTGTTATAAACGAAATTTTGTGGAGCGAGCTGTTTATTGAAAACAAGGATGCACTCTGCATACTTATTGATGAAATGAAAGCAAGCCTTGATAAAATTGAAAATGCAATAAAAGCTGAGGATTATGACACACTGAAAGCTATAATGAAGCGTGCAACCGAGGCAAAGCTTAAGTATCTGAACGGCGAAACACATATGAAACCCATAATGTAACAAAAAACCGAAAGGATAAATCCCTTTCGGTTTTTTATATTCGTGCTCTTAATTCAACAACCTTGCCTATTATTGTAACAGGCGTATTTTCTACCTCGTCGGGGGTAAAAAACAGTGGGTCATAGGCGGAATTAAGGGGCATAAGGATAAGCCCTGTATCACGGAAAATAACCTTTTTTACCGTAGCGTCTGCATTGCCCACCAATGCCACGCATATATCTCCGCTGACCGCCTCTGCCTGCTTTTTTACAATAACGGTGTCGCCCTCCATCATCCTTGGAGCCATACTGTCGCCCTTGATGCGGAGTGCAAAATGCTCGCTGCGCTCATTTTCGGACAATACAACATCCTCGTAGCCCATAATATCCTCAACCGCCTCAGTAGGCAGACCTGCCCGCACATAACCCAGAACAGGTATGCTGAAGGCGGTTTTTTCGTTGCCTGTTCCGGTAAGATAATCGCAGCTTACGGAGAAAATTTTTGCAATGGATATAAGAGTTTCAAATTCGGGGCTGTTCTTGCCTTTTTCCCACATGGCAACTGTGGATTGGCATACCCCAAGCATATCTGCAAGCCTTTGCTGAGATATGTGCTCCTGCTTTCTTAAATTTTTAAGCTTTTCTCCGAACATACGAAAACCTCCCGACACTCGTTTATACTTTAAGCAGTACATTTTATAGTACTATTATATCATATAAAATGATAAAGTCAATACCCATGCCACCAAAAACCACTAAAAACATCATTTGAAATGTTGACAATTAAGGGGATATGTGCTAAAATTATCACATCAGATGATAATTTGAACATTTTAAATGAAAAGAAAGGAGAATTGCAATGACAGCGGAAAAAATGAAGAAATATCCAGGCATGGTTGTTGTAAAAAAGGAAACAGAAGTAAGGCTTAAGAAGCTTCGTGAGGAAATTGAGGAGCTTGAGGGCAGAATGAGCCGTGCACAGCGTAAATGCGAGGACAACAGTAAGGTTGTAACGCTCCTTGAAATTAAACAGGAAAGGCTCAGGGTAACACAGTCATTACTTGATAAGATTGAACGTTCAACCCTAGAAGTAGAGGAGGCTCTTGATAAAATAGCACCCTCACTCACACCATTGGAGCACGTTGTTATTTTAAAGCTTTATATCGAGGGCTTAAGGTGGAACCAGCTGATGGACCTTTTGCAGACAAATCCCGAATATTCACGTTTTTGTTACGAAAGAAGCACATATATGCGTGCTCACAGAAGTGCTCTTGACAAGCTTATGACCCTTGATGATGAGGAACAAAGTGTCTCCGATACTCCTTGGCAATAGTTGCAACTAAAAATTACAGAGGAGCAAACACACGGTCAACCGCATCTATTCTGACCGCACCTACGGTTTGTCAATCATGGGCGGTTTCCGAGTCTTGCGAGGAAATTCTCACACGGCAATAGAATAAGATTTATTTTTCACTTTATAGGAAATGCGAAATTTCCTATAAAGTGAAAAAGCACCGTAAGCCTTATGGCTTGCGGTGTTTTTATTCGTATATATTTCTCATTCTTATTTGTCTGAATATCGATGTAGGTTCTGCCCACATAATATCCACGCCATGCTTTTCGGCATATTTTACGGTATTTTCCGTGCCACCCTTTTCGCCCTGAAAAATTGCGATAACAAGGGAGGAATTATCCACCATCCATTTGTTACGCTTCTGAAATGCGTGTATGGAATATGAAGGCATAACAGTGTACACAAAATCTGCCTTTTGAATTATATGTGGAGCATTTTTTCAAAAATAGGGAAAGGGAAGTGCACATACGAGCTTTACCTCAGTGTGAAGAAGTTTTAGGTCGAGCACAGCTTCAGCCGCCCATACATCAACCCCTCTTGCCAGGCCTGTTATAAAGGTTGTGTAACCCAGGCCTATGGCATTTTCAATGCTCCTGCATAAAAGTGCTCGGGCATCTTTTTCGCTCATATGAAGTTTTTCCGGCCTGTGTCCTGTAAAGGCACAGGTTTTTTCTTTTTCAAGCATTATTAATCAGCCTCACTTCGGAAATATTATATAAAAAATAAAAAATACTGTCAATGGATATAATAGCTGCATGAAGAAAATAAAAAATATTTTGTGGGGAATACCCATAGGCTTTGTGAACGGATTTTTCGGCTCGGGAGGCGGTGTTGTGGCGGTATTGGTGCTTAAGAAATTTCTTGAAGTGGAGGCAAGAAAAGCACACGCTACTGCTCTTGGGATAATACTGCCTCTTTCCTGTGCATCCCTTATTATGTACGGCGGCAAAACAAAGGTAGATGTTATGCTGGTGCTGCTATGCGCTGTAGGCGGAAGCGTGGGCGCCTTTCTGGGAGCAAAATTTTTAAGTCGCATACCAAAGAGGTGGCTTAAAATACTGTTCGGTGCAGTTATGATAATTTCAGGGATAAGGCTGGTGGCAATGTGATAGCAATTCTGGCAGGGTTCTTTTCCGGGATAATTTCGGGTATGGGAATAGGCGGAGGTATGATATTAATTCCTACCCTGGTATTTTTCCTGTTCCTTAATCAGCAGACAGCACAAGCAATAAATCTGTGGTATTTTTTGCCTACGGCAATAATAGCAATCTGTGTGCATATAAAAAACAAACAGATTGAGGTGAAAAAATGCCTGTATCTTATTTTGGGCGGTGTTCCTGCGGCACTTTTGGGGGCGTATCTTGCCCTGCGGCTTGATGCCGTGCTTTTAGGCAAAATGTTTGGAGCTTTTTTGGCATTTTTCGGGGCAAAAGAGATATTCGACGGCTTTACAAACAGAAAATAAGGTGATATAATAATTAAAATCAGTAATTAAAGGAAAACTATTGGTAAAAAGCTATGGATAAAAAATCGCTTAATGTATTGGAATTTGATAAAATAAAACAGATGCTTTTGAATGAAGCTGTTACACAGGGAGCGAAAAGCAAATGTGAGAGTCTTCTTCCTCAGGAGGACCGATATCAGGTGGAACGAAGCCTTAAAGAAACAAGCGAGGCTGAGAGCCTTGTTATTAAAAAGGGTACACCGCCACTATCACCTGTGGGTGAGGTTAAGGGCAGTGTTCTGCGTGCTGAGGCAGGGGGTGTGCTTTCTGCAAGAGAGCTTCTTAACTGTGCACATGTTCTTAGGGTAGCGTCGGATATTGCCTCGTATATCGATGAGGATGATTTTGAAGAAAATTATCCTATGATTTCGGAAATTACAAGAGGTCTTTTTACTGATAAAAGAACAAGTTCAAAAATCATTTCGGCAATTATTTCAGAGGAAGAAATTGCCGACGATGCCAGCCAGACACTTTTTAATCTTCGAAGGAAGGTTAAAAGCTTCGAGTCGCAGATACGTGAAACACTGAACAGCATGATACGCAACCAGAAGTATTCTGCAGCATTACAGGATGCAATCGTAACAATGCGAGGCGACAGGTTTGTTGTTCCGGTTAAAAGTGAGCATCGCAGCACAGTGCCGGGCATTGTGCACGATTCCTCCTCGTCCGGTGCCACAATATTTGTGGAGCCTATGGCAGTTGTGGAAATTAACAACCGTATCCGTGAGTGTAAGCTGCAGGAAAAAGAGGAGATTGAAAAAATCCTTCAGCATTTTTCCAACCTCATAGCCGAGGATGCACCGGGCTTAAAGCGTGATAGCGACATTATCACAAGCTTTGACTTTGCCTTTGCGAAAGGAAGGCTGAGCACAAGGATGTCGGGCGTGGAGCCTGAGATTAATGCAGACGGTATTATCGATATAAAAAAGGGCAGGCATCCGCTTTTGGACAAGAAAAGCGTTGTACCTACCGACATTTATCTTGGTGAGAGCTTTGATACTCTCGTTATCACAGGTCCTAACACAGGCGGTAAGACCGTTGCACTGAAAACCTTAGGCATCTTAACTATTATGGCACAGTCGGGTCTTCATATACCTGCTCAGAGCGGCAGTAAAATTTCGGTTTTTGAAAATGTTTTTGCAGATATCGGTGACGAGCAGAGCATTGAACAAAGTCTTTCTACCTTTTCGGCACACATGGTAAACATTGTCCGTATACTTAAAGAGGCAAATTATTCCTCACTTGTGCTTTTTGACGAGCTTGGTGCAGGCACAGACCCCGTCGAGGGTGCGGCACTTGCCGTTGCAATCCTTGAGAGAGTTAACCAAATGGGCGCAAAATGTGCTGCAACAACACACTACAGCGAAATAAAGCTGTATGCATTGGAAACAGACAGAGTTGAAAATGCCGCATGCGAATTTGATGTTACAACCCTCAGACCTACCTATAAGCTTCTTATAGGTGTTCCCGGTAAGAGTAACGCTTTTGCAATTTCGAAAAGGCTGGGTCTTGAGGAGGATATAATCGGCAGGGCAAAAAAGCTTGTGGACGGCGAATCCACAAAGTTTGAGGATGTTATTTCCTCGCTGGAAGAAACCAGAAAGCTTGCTGAGCTCGACGCCGAAAAGGCAGAGGAAGCCAGAGCCCAAAGCGAAAAAGAAAAAGCAAGGGCAGAAAGGGAAAGAGCATCCATTGAAAAACAGAAGGAAAAAATCCTTCGTGATGCCCGTGAGGATGCTAAGAAAATTTACGAAAGAGCAAAAAAAGAAGCCGACGAGATTATAAAGGAGATGCGTAAGGGAGCCAAGGATGCACAAAAGCTTGATGCAGAACGCCAGAAACTTAAAAAAGGTCTGGGCGAGGTTGAGGAAAAGCTCAGCGAAAATGTGTTCAAGCAGAAAAATCCCCCCATTGACCCCAAAAAGCTTCTTTTGGGTCAGGCAGTTGAGGTTACCAGCATGGGGCAGACAGGTAAGGTTTTATCATTGCCGGATAAAAACGGAAACCTTAACGTGCAGGTCGGAATTCTTAAAATGAATGTTAATATCTCTGCACTAAGGCTTGCTCAGGAAAAGAAAGAAAAAGAAAAAAAGGGAGCAGGGCTTAAAATTTCCACAGGTAAGAGCATGCATGTAAAGAGCGAGCTTGACCTTAGAGGGTATCTTGTGGATGAAGCACTTATTGAGCTTGACAAATATCTTGACGATGCGACCCTTTCGGGCTTGGACAGCGTGAGAATTATTCACGGCAAGGGTACCGGTGCACTCCGAAGTGCCATTTGGGAATTTTTAAGAAGACACCACCACGCAAAAAGTTTCAGACAAGGTGCTTTCGGCGAAGGTGACTTAGGCGTTACGATTATAGAAATAAAGTAGTTTACACCAAGAAAGGATATGACAAAAATGAGTATGAATTTTATCAGAAAGCTTCCACTTCCCATGGATATGAAGGAAAAATATCCTATCAGCATGAAGGTTGCAGAAACTATTCAGAAAAGAAACGATGCGATTAAGGATGTATTTGCAGGCAGAAGCGACAAGTTTGCACTTATTATTGGTCCTTGCAGTGCAGACAGAGAAGATGCTGTTATGGATTACATGTATAAGCTTAAGGATTTGCAGGATAAGGTAGAGGACAAAATACTCATTATCCCCCGCATATACACAAACAAGCCCAGAACAACAGGCGAGGGCTACAAGGGTATGGCTTCCCAGCCCGACCCCACAAAAAAGCCGGATTTGTACGAGGGTCTTCTGTCTATCAGAAGGTTACATACAAGAGCCATTGAAGAAACAGGCTTTACATGTGCCGACGAAATGCTCTATCCCGAAAACTACCGTTATCTTTCCGATGTTTTAGGCTATGTTGCAATCGGTGCAAGAAGCGTTGAAAATTAGCAGCACCGTCTCACCGCATCAGGCATTGAGCTTCCTGTTGGCATGAAAAACCCCACAGCAGGCGACTACAGCGTAATGCTCAATTCCATTGTGGCAGCACAGAGAAGCCATATGTTTGTATACCGTGGCTGGGAGGTTGAAACAACAGGCAACCCCTATGCACATGCAATACTGCGTGGTTATGTGAATAAGCAGGGTGCAAGCCACCCCAACTATCACTACGAGGACCTTGCTCTTCTGCACGAGATGTA
>JAFUJG010000006.1 GCA_017468215.1 Clostridia bacterium
TGGCATGGTGTATCAGGATGGCGAGCTGGTTTCTACCCCTTCTAAGGACAACTTTGTTTCCTTTGTGGTTACCGAGGAAAACCGTGTGATTTTTGACTATTTCACCTTTACAGGTACTCTTTATGCAGAAAACACCTCACTTACCGAATATGCAAGCTGTGAGCTTTACCAGATAAATAAAGTTCCGGTAACAACCGGTCCTGTTACAATGATAACCTCCGCATGGGGCAAAACCCTTACCGTTCCGGAAAACAACTACGCCATGATTTGTGAAATGCATGATGAAGACACGTACAAAATGACCTCACTTTCCTGGGGCGGAGAAAAGGTGGAAATCCCCGAAGGCGGTGCAGTTTTTGTTGCAAATTATTCTGTTAATGGGTTCCTTAACGAAAACTTTGCCGTAGGTGACATAATCCGTGTGGAAACTTCAATAACTCCCGATATCGAGGCTATACGTGAAGCCTCCGGCGGCAACACGCTCCTTGTTAAGGACGGCGAAATTGCCACATTTACAAGCAATATTACAGGCAAAGCACAGCGTAGTGCCATGGGGCTTTCGCCTTCGGGGAAAACGCTGGTGCTTGTAACTATTGACGGCAGAGAGGCCGACTGCCCCGGCTTTACCCAGACAGAGCTTGCCGAATTTATGCTTGCACTTGGTTGCTCTGACGCCATAAATCTCGATGGCGGCGGAAGTACAACCCTTGTTACACCTGACCGATACACAAATGCACAAACCGTGCAGAATACAGTTTCGGCTCCACGTAAGGTATCCACAGCGTTGGGTGTTATTTCTCATCATGAAACAGGTGATGCCGAAATGGGTGAAATGAAGCTCTCAAAAGAAACTATCCTATTAGGTGACAGCGTTGATGTAACAACAGTTTTCTATGATGAATATTACAACACAGCCCCCATAGACCTTTCCAAGCTTAAAATCACCTGCTCTGACCCATATGCCATTGTGGAAAACAACCGTGTTATGCCCACCACAAAAGGCATACATACAATAAAGGTGTCATATAAGGGCATCACACTTAAAAAGGACGTACGTGTTCTGGGCGATGTTTTTGCAATCAATGTATATCCTGAGGTTATCAATACAATTTCTGCCGACAAAGCCTTAATCGTTACCGCATATGACCTAAATGGTCACAGTGCAACAATCCCCTCTAACCTTATTACCTTCCGTACAACAGGTGATGTTACCCTCAGTGGCAACACGGTAAAGAAGGGCGAAGGTGTCGGTACGGTTACTGCCGTATATGAAGATTTAACCTCTGTTGCAGTTGTCAATGGCGAAAAATATCAGCGTGAGGATGATGTCAAGTCTAAGGATGTATACGAAGGCTTTATTGAAAATGGCGAAAAAATTGTTATAACTGGTGCAATAAAAGAGTCCGACAACCTTATCGGTAGGTTCCAGGCAAGAAAACGCCTTGAAGATTTGGCGACAAGAGGCGATGTTTATGCCCTTTCGGATGACATATATGACCCATGGAATATTTTTACCGTTTACAGAAAAACAAATGGTTTTACACAAAGAGTTATTGAAAATACAAGGGTTGTAACTGTTGCAAATTCAAAGTCTTCATCCATAAGACTTACAGAAGCAAACGCCTGGGATAATCTAAGGATAGTTTTTGACAGCATCACCGAGGACAACCTGGTGCTTATAACAAACGAGCCCATATATAATATGAACGAAGGCGAGCAGAAGGTATGGAACTACAATATGAAATTGCTCTCGGAAAAAGGAGTTAATGTTTTTGTTGTAACAATGGGCGAAAAAAGCGAGGTGACCGTACAGGATGGTGTAAGATACATGTATGTTGGCTCTGTAGGTGAATGTACCAACGCCTCCTTTGAATATGGCTTAAAAGCATCGAGCCCCTTAACTCTCACATTTAAAGGTGACGAAATAAAATATACCTTTAATTAAATAAAAACGTGTCGTTTAACCGACACGTTTTTATTTTGCAATCATTTTCCTATATTCCGTAGGTGCCATACCCTTCTGTTTTTTAAATATACGGCTAAAATACAGCTGATTTTCGTATCCCACAATATTGGCAATTTCATTTACGGAATAATCGGTAGTTTCCAGAAGTATCTGTGCATTTTCTATTCGCAACGCAAGAATATATTGCATAGGCGATATGCCTGTTGCCTGCTTGAAATTTCTTAAAAACCAACTTGTACTCATATGTCTTGACCGTGCGTAGTCACTTATACTAATTTCCTCGCTGTAATGCTCAAAAAAATACTTTCGTGCATAACTTATCTCTGCTTGCACAAAGGTATTTATGGCAGGTTTACGCTCAAGGCGTGTTCTCTGCACAATCAGAAAAAGCTGCCGCAGATATATTTCAGCCATTTCCGTAAAACCTACAGGGCACGTTCTGAACTCATGTATCAAGTTGTTAAAAATAGCCTTATACTCCTCGCTTGAGCCGGAATAAAAAACATTTCCTTTAAGGGGAATATCGAAATGCCTCAGTATACCCTTAACCTGGCTTCCTGTAAAATGTACCCAGTATGCCTCGGTTCTGTCTTCACAGCGGTACTCATATTTTTGTTCCTCTCTGGGAAGATACAAAACCATATGCCCTGCAGATACAACAGTATCCTTACCGTTAAAGTAAAAATGTGCCTTGCCCGACGCAATGTATAACAGTTGATAATCAATCCTGCCCTTAGGTCTTAAAGTGGGTATTCGCTTTTTGTTTTTCACATGATATGTTCCTGCACTTGTTACCACAAGCGGTTTTGACTTGTCTACCACCGGCAGCCTCGAATTATTTAAGTATCCCGAGTTAACATACATGTCTATCCCTCCTTTTAGTCACATTATATCATTTTGTGCATATTCTGTTCAAGTGTGTTTATAGACTTTTTACAAAATTTCGACTTATAATAAAGGTGACAAAGGAAATGAAAACATCCGGAGTTTTCATTTCCCGATATGACCGAAAGACTTTAATATGTAAGGAGAATGAAAAATGACTACTGATAAGAAATATTTGAAATGGTATAACAAAATAGGCTACGGCTCAGGTGATATTGCAGGTAATGTTGTATATGCACTTCTCACATCGTTCATAATGTTCTACTTAACCGATTCTATCGGCATGAGCATGGGCGTTGTCGGAA
>JAFUJG010000047.1 GCA_017468215.1 Clostridia bacterium
AATTACGAGCAAAGCGAGGACTTAATATGAATTACGTTATTTCAAATTTATACGGAAACTATGACAGCTATGAAGCAATACTCAAACAAATAAACTTTACTAAAAACGATACACTTTTTGTGTTAGGCAATATTGTGGACGGCGGAAACAAGGGTATTGAAATACTTAAGGACATGATGCTGCGAGAAAACGTTTTCCCCATCCTTGGCGACCACGACTATATAGCCTACGAGGTTTTATCCGGCATATGGGAAGCCACAAAGGATGATATAACAGCACCGCTGGACAAGGACCTGGCAGACCGATGCCGAGAATGGTCCGAGCGTGGGGGCGAGGGCACGCTTGAAGGTTTTGCAAAGCTGTCCGACGAGGATAAAGAGGCTGTTCTTGACTATCTGGAGGAGTTCAGCGTTTATGAGGAGGTTGAATGCGGCGGAATTGATTATGTGCTTTGTCACAGCATGCCTGTTAACTTCCTTACCGATGACAGCTTGGAGGATTACGAAGTAGAGGAAGTTCTTGCAGGCTGTGTTGAGTACGATAAGGAATACTTTTATTCAAAGGTGCTCATAAGTGCACACGACACCACAGACGAAATCGATCCCGGCTTTGAAGGCCGCATTTTCAAAAACGAGTATCATGTTGCAATAAACTGCGGAGCTGTTACTGCGGCATATTGTCTTGATACAGGAGAAGAATTTTATATTTAATGCAGAATTGTAGTAGTGAACAAGTATATAAAAAGTGCTGATGCTTAATGCATCAGCACTTTTATTATTAATATGAATTATTTATAGCAGATACAAGCGCTTCGATAGAGGAGGTCATAATATCCTCGTGGATGCCTGCACCCCAGTAAACCTTGCCGTTTTCATCAGAAACACTTACGTAGGAAATAGCCTTTGCCTGGCTACCTTCTGTGAGGGCGTGCTGTTCGTATTCCATAATCTCAAACTTTTTGCCCAGGAACTTGCAAAGTGCATTGGAAACCGAGTCAAGACCACCGTTGCCTCGGCTACGGATAATTTCTTCCTCGTTATCCTTTACAATTGTAACTGTTGCTGTGTAAACATTGCCCTGCTGTGTAAAGAGTGTATCGGCAACATTGAACGCCTTGCGGTTCTTGACATATTTGTCAAGGAAGATATCATGCACCCAATCGGGAGAAAGCTCCTTGTGAGCCTCGTCAGAAACATGCTTTGCGGTATAACCCATATCCTCCTGCATCTTCTTGGGAAGCTTTAAGCCAAAGTTCTGAGAAAGAATGTAGCTTACGCCGCCCTTGCCGGACTGAGAGTTGATACGGATAACGTCGGAATCGTATGTTCTGCCAACATCCTTGGGGTCGATAGGAAGGTAGGGAACAGACCACACTGTAAGATTCTTTTCCTCTCTCCATGCCATACCTTTTGCAATAGCATCCTGATGCGAGCCGGAGAATGCGGCAAATACCAGGCTTCCGCAGTAGGGAGCACGGTCAGAAACCTTCATGTTTGTGAAGCGTTCATACGCCTCGCAGATATGAGGCATGTCACTAAAATCCAAGAGAGGGTCAACACCGTGAGAGAACATATTCATAGCAAGTGTGATAATGTCGCAGTTGCCTGTTCTTTCACCGTTGCCGAAAAGTGTACCCTCGATACGGTCGCCGCCTGCAAGAATACCTAATTCAGCATCGGCAACGCCTGTTCCCCTGTCGTTATGGGGATGAAGTGAAATAATAACATTTTCACGGTTATGTAAGTTTTTGCTCATGTATTCAACCTGGGATGCATACACGTGGGGAAGGCTTGTCTCAACAGTGGCAGGAAGGTTAATGATAACCTTTCTGTCTTCTGTGGGCTGCCATATATCAATAACGGCGTTACAAACCTCCAAAGCATACTCAGGCTCGGTGCCTGTAAAGCTTTCGGGGCTGTATTCAAAACGGAAGTTACCCTCAGTTTCCTTAGCAAGCTTGTCAAGAAGGCGGGCACCATCGGTAGCAATTTTTAAAATTTCGTCCTTTTCCTTTTTGAACACCTGTTCACGCTGTGCCACGGAAGTGGAGTTGTAAAGGTGAACTATTGCACTGGGTGCACCCTTTAATGCATCAAAGGTCTTTTTGATGATATGCTCTCTTGCCTGAGTGAGCACCTGAACGGTTACATCCTCGGGAATAAGATTGCGGTCAATAAGTGCACGCAAAAATTCATATTCGGTTTCACTTGCGGCAGGGAAGCCTACCTCAATTTCCTTAAAGCCTAATTTAACAAGGAGTGTGAAAAACTCAAGCTTTTCATCTAAACTCATAGGCTCGATAAGTGCCTGGTTACCGTCACGTAGGTCAACGCTGCACCAGATAGGGGGCTTTGAGATATAC
>JAFUJG010000048.1 GCA_017468215.1 Clostridia bacterium
CTATAAAGCTTATTGCTGACTCTCTTATTCAGACTCCTGATGCTCCCAGGGAAATGACAGTAGAATTCCTTACAGACATGAACGTACAGGTTGACCGTCTTGCCAGAATTATTGACAAGCTCCTTGCACTTACTAAAATGGACGATGTGGGTGCAGTAAGCAGAATGGAATTTGCTGTTATGGATGTAACAGAGCTTACGGGAAATGTTGTGAAAGCTCTCAGGCCACTTGCCGAATCTAAGGACATATACCTTGAATACAAGTCAGATATAGGTATTTTTTCAAGAATCGAGAAAGACAGGCTTTGGGAAGCATTTTATAACATACTTGATAATTCTATCAAATACACTAAAGAAGGCGGCCATGTTCAGATGACCGTAGAGAGAGAAAATAACTGTGCTGTAATTACAATATCAGACACAGGTATCGGCATTGCACAAAGTGAGGTTTATAAGATTTTCGACCGTTTTTACAGGGTTGATAAAGCACGCTCACGTGAAACCGGCGGCACAGGTCTTGGATTATCAATTGCTCTTACAGCTGTTGAACTGCATGGCGGTAATATACAGGTTGAAAGCGAAGAAGGCATAGGCAGCAGATTCAAGATTATAATTCCGATAACTCTTAAATAATTGTGTATGAAAGGCTATGTATAAAGCTATGAAAAGGTTAATTTCAATCATTTTAATAATTGTTATGGTCTGTTCATTTGCAGGCTGTTCAAACCTCAAGCAGACAAAATCAATTGATATTTATTTTAAAAAGGTACAAACCAATGAGCTTGAAGCTGTAAATGTCAAATATTCAGGCTCGCAGAACACTGTAGACATGGCAAAATTTGCACTTGACAATCTTATTTCGGGACCTGAGGAAAAGAACTACGAAAAGACACTTCCCGACAATACAACGATTTTAAGCCTTAATATTAAGGATGAGATTGCAAATGTTAATTTTTCAAAGGATTTCACTTCGGCTACAGGCGTAGATGAGCTTCTTGGCAGATTTAGCGTTGTAAGAACTCTGTGCGGTATTCCCGGTATTTCTCAGGTGGCGATTACTGTTGACGGAACGCCGCTTATATCCAATGCTACAGGCAATGAGGTAGGCGTCCTCAGCAAAAAGGATGTAGTGCTGGATGTAGACATTGTTGACAGCAACACACAAACTACAACACTTACGCTTTTCTTTGCCACAAGCGACTCCTTAAAGCTTAAGGCTGAGATGAGAAAGGTTGAAACGCAGAATACGATTTCTATTGAAAAGACCATAATCAGTGAACTTATGAAGGGTCCGTCTTCACCCGAGCTTTCGTCGGTTATACCTACGGGAACAAAGGTTTTAAACGTTGAAACAAAAGAAGGCATCTGCTACGTAAACTTATCCCAAGAATTTGTGACAAAATTTGCAGGTGGCACAGGTATGCTTACTGTATATTCAATCGTAAATTCCCTTTGCAGCATTGAAAGTCTGCAGGGCGTACAGATACTTATCGAAGGTGAAAAAGGGGCAGAATTTGGCAATTTTGTGTTTGACGAGCCTATTATGGCAAACCCCGATATTGTAACCGAATAATACCGGAGGAAATATGTTGAAATTTGATGCAGTATTGTTTGATTTTGACGGTACAATAGCAGACACCTCGCCCGGAATAAAAGAGGGCTTGAGACATACTTTTGAACTTAATAACATGCCGATTATGTCAGATAATGAAATGGATCGCTTTATAGGTCCGCCTCTTGACGACAGCTTTGTAAAATACTGCAACGTTGAACGAAAAAAAGCAAAAGAAATGGTTCTTCAGTTCAGAGAGCATTATCACACAAAGGCTATTGATAAATTTGTCATATATGACGGACTTGAGAAAGCCCTTGATGTACTCAGAGAAAAGGGTATTTTGACCTGTGTGGCAACAAGTAAGCCGGAGCCGATGGCGGTGCATATACTTAAAAAAGCAGGAATTTTTCATAAATTTGACATTATTCAAGGTGCAACATTGGATGGTAAGCTCATAAAAAAGACCGATATTGTGCATCATGTATTGTCACGTGAGATTTTAAAGGACAAAAATCCTCTCATGGTTGGTGACACCGAATTTGATATATACGGTGCACATCAGAATAATCTTCCGTGCCTTTGGGTTGAATATGGATTTGGTACTTATGATGCTGCACTGGCAGAAAATCCGGAATTTATTGTAAGCAACACAGAAAAAATGATAGAATTCTTTAAGAATTTTTAGGAATGATTTTATGAATTTACTTACAGCTAATAATCTGAGCAAATCCTTCGGCGAAAGGGATTTGTTCACCAATGTTACATTCAATATTGATGATAAATCCAAAATAGGATTGATTGGTGCGAACGGAGTGGGGAAAACCACTCTTTTTCGTGTGCTGTGCGACGAGGAAAGCTATGGCGGAAGCCTGAATAAAAATTCCTTGCTTAAGATAGGCTACATGGAGCAGACTCCTCCTGAGGATGCCTCCACAGATGCTTATACCTATGTTTTGAATATTTTTTCTTACCTTTCTGAAATGGAAGAAAAACTTGAAGAAATACGTAGGCGTATTGAGCTCGGCGACGGCGATACCGGACAGCTTATTAATGCACAGGAAAGATTGAATAACGAATATATTGACAAAGGCGGTCTTGTATATAAATCAAAATGCCGCAGCATGCTTTTGGGCTTAGGTTTTACTGAAAACGAGCTTATGAATAAGCTTTGTGAGCTTTCCGGCGGTCAAAGAACAAGACTGTCTCTGGCACGTGTGCTTCTCTCGGATGCAAATCTTCTGTTACTGGACGAGCCTACAAACCATCTTGATATAGAAGCTATAGTCTTTTTGGAAAATTTTCTTAAGGATTACAATAAAGCTTTTATTGTAATAAGCCACGACAGATATTTCCTAGACAAAATTACAAACAGAACCTTTGAGCTTGAGTGTGAAAAGCTGACACAATACGATGGAAATTATTCTGTTTCTGCCCAGAAAAAGAAAGCCGCATATGATGCTGCTGTAAAAAAATATGACAATACCATGAAAGAAATCAACCGTATTGAGGGGATGATTGAGCAGCAGCGTCGCTGGAACAGAGAAAAGAACATAAAAACTGCAGAAAGCAAGCAAAAAGTTATCGATAAACTTGAAAAAACATTAGAAAAGCCCACCAGCAATGATGAGCGTGTTCGCTTCAAGTTCACAACAACCCTTGAGGGCGGAAACGATGTTATGATGATAACAAATCTTAAAAAGAGCTACGGCGAAAAGAAGCTTTTTGAAAACGCTAATCTTCTGGTTAAGAAAAAAGAGTGCGTATTTGTCCTTGGTCCTAATGGTTGCGGGAAAACAACTTTTTACAGGATTATAAAAGGCGATGAAGTAGCTGATGCAGGCAGCGTTAAATTCGGCAGCAATATCGAGTGCAGTTATTTTGACCAGACCCGAGCAGATATTGCAGGCGGTAAAACTGTTATTGATGAGGTTTGGGACAGGTTTCCTAAAATGACACAGACACAGGTGCGAAATGCACTGGCGGCATTTTTGTTTAAAGGAGACGATGTATTCAAGGAAACAGACAAGCTTTCCGGCGGTGAAAAGGCGAGGATAGCCCTTCTTTGTCTTATGCTTAAGGGGTCTAATTTTATTCTTTTGGACGAACCTACAAATCATCTTGACCTCGCTTCACGTGAAGCTTTAGAGGATGCTATTGAGGACTTTGGCGGCACTGTGTTTGTTATCAGCCATGACAGATACCTGATTAACAAGCTGGCAGACAAGCTGTTCGTTTTTGAAAACGACACTATTACGGAATATGTCTGCAGCTATGACGAATACATGGCACACAAGGAAAATGTTGAAAAACCCATAAAAGAGGTTTCGGCACCAAAGGCTGAAAAAATAAACGATTATAAAGCTCAAAAGGAAAAGGAACGCAACAAGAGAATGCGTGCTTCAAGGATTGCAAAGCTTGAAACCTTAATCAGTGAAACCGAAGAAAAAATAACTTCAGTCTCAGATGAGGTTAATTCCTGCGGTGCAGATTACCAAAAGCTTATGGAGCTTAATTCTCAGCTCGACGAATTAAACGAAGCACTTCTTGGTTATATGGAAGAATGGGAGCAATTGTCCGAGGAGGAAGATTAATATGCCCATTATAGGTTTGATACGAGGCGTTGGCGAAGGCGAAATTGCCACCGGGCATTTGATAAAGCTTGGCAAAGCACTCAACAGAAGGTTCCGTTCAGGGATAAAATTTGAAGAACTTGCAGTTGGCAACTGTATAAAATATGGTTATGAGCTTACAGGCGAAGCTATTGAGAGTATGAGAAAATACGAATGCATATTTTCGGGAGATATGAGCTCAACTGCCAATGTTCTGAACTACTCCATATGCGATATAGCTCTCTCGCTTTCAAATGATACCGAATATACATCTGTCTCAGGTTTTGGTGATTATGCTCCTGTTGATATTCATATTGTAAACTACTTTGATGGCAACTCAAAATTAAGGTACAGCGAAAAC
>JAFUJG010000049.1 GCA_017468215.1 Clostridia bacterium
CTTATACTATTTAATTTTCAAGGTTCACTTTATATTATCAGTTTGCCCTGTTAATATCACAGCCTCTGTTTCGCGAGGCAAAATCTATTATATATAAAACACATCGTTTTGTCAAGAACTTTTTTCAATTTTTCGTAATCTTTTTTATTGGCTTTTCAGCTCACCAAAAGCTCTTACGATATGTGTTATATACCTTTTACTGTTGCCGTCGTCAGACAGCTTTTGTATATTACCATGCCAAATCCAAATTGTCAACATCTTTTTTTAACTTTTTTCGCCTTTTTTTGCCTTTCTACCTTTATGTGAAAAACCGCCAAGAAAACTTGGCGGTTTTTGTGCAGGTTGACTAAGACCATTTGTGCCATGCTTTAATTGTCATAACTAAGAACACGATTTCAAACAATAACAGCGTAAGCGATAATGTTCCAAAAGCTTTTATGTGATATGCAGGGCGGTCAAGCAGAATATCATAAATACTGTTATTCGCTATTCTATACACAAGATGAGTATGAGGTAACACATATATATCCGCCTCCGGATTTACATCAAGAAATGTCGAGCTCTCCATCCAATATGAAACATTATCATTTTCAAGCGAGGCTGTCCCTTTAGCAACATACATATATAATGGCTCACCCTCGTAGAGCTGACCTCCTTCTATTATATAAGGAATATCCAGCGCAACCAACACACTGCTGAAAATTAAAATCCCTATCGCAATTGTTTCAAGTATAATAACAACGTGTTTTTTTAAGGGAGTTTCTTTTCCCACCCAATATATAAAGAAAGGAATTATCAGAAGAAACAACATTCCTATTATAATTATCATTTCTTACTCCTCCAAACAACAAAGGACGCCCTAACTGAGCGTCCTTAATTTGGTTTAATTATTTAACGTATTTCTTCACGCCTTCGGGAGCTTCAGCTTCGCTCATGCTAATGATGATAACAACTTCAATGCCGAGCTTATCTGTAACAGCGTTAACTTCGTCAAGGAACTGAACGAGAAGAGCATCGTCCTTACCTGCAATCTTTGTGATAGAATCGATAAAGATGTGCTTGATATCGTAGTTCTGAGAAATCATGCCGCATACCATACCGTAAAGAGAATTGTATGTAACAACGTTGAATTCTTCTGTGTTAACAAGTCTTACTCTGTGAGTTACGTCAAATTTGTGTCTGTCACCCTTATTTATAAGTACAACGGAACCGTCTGTCTTTTCCTCAGCCTGATGAACCCAGTCGATGAGTTTTTTTGTTTTGCCGGTACCCTTTTCACCAATAATAACATTAAGCATAAAAAATTCCTCCTTTTGATGTATATAAACTTTTATGTTGTTTAGTTTATTATACTATATGTGGCTTGGCATTGCAAGCATTTTTTTATGTTTTTTACAAATGAATAATACCTTAAAATAACCATTATTGTGAATATACAACAAAAGCAGGCAGCAATCTGCCTGCTTTTATATTAGCCATTAAGTCTCTTTAAGAGTTCTGCCTGTGCTTCTTCATAACCGGGCTTACCGAGAAGAGCAAAC
Source organism: Clostridia bacterium (assembly GCA_017468215.1). Lineage (GTDB taxonomy): Bacteria > Bacillota > Clostridia > UMGS1883 > UMGS1883 > RGIG1927. Next base: position 1,542 of record JAFUJG010000049.1, read on the forward strand.
ATGTTCTTCTTGTATGCTTCAACACCGGGCTGGTCGAAGGGGTTAACGCCGTTCATATAGCCACTGATACCGCAAGCCTTTTCAAAGAAGTAAATGAGGTTACCGAGACAGTATTCATCCATTTTTTCAGCCTTAACGATAAGGTTGGGCACATTACCGTCTGTATGTGCGAGAAGTGTGCCGTTAAATGCCTGTTCGTTAACGTAGCTTACATTCTTACCTGCAAGGAAGTTAAGTCCGTCTACGTTGTCAGCATCTGTACCGATAACAACATCTCTTCTTGCGTTTTCAAAGAAGAGTACTGTTTCGAACATAATGCGGAGACCTTCCTGAATGTACTGACCCATAGAGTGCAAGTCAGAAGAGAAGTCAACTGCAGCAGGGAAAATGCCCTTGTTGTCCTTGCCTTCACTTTCGCCGAAGAGCTGCTTCCACCATTCTGCAAAGTAGTGAACATTGGGTTCATAGTTTACGAGCATTTCAGTAGTCTTGCCCTTTCTGTAGAGAGCATTACGAACAGCCGCATACTGATAACATTCGTTTTCGGAAAGCACGGGATTTGCGTATTCAACCATAGCGTCCTTTGCGCCCTGCATAAGAGCATCAATATCACAGCCTGCTGCCGCAATAGGAAGAAGACCAACAGCTGTAAGCACGCTGAAACGACCACCTACATCATCCGGAACTACGAATGTTTCGTAGCCTTCCTTGTCAGCAAGGTTCTTGAGTGCACCCTTAGCCTTATCTGTTGTAGCGTAAATTCTGCTCTTTGCGCCTTCCTTGCCATACTTTTCAACAAGAAGGTCACGGAACACTCTGAAAGCAATAGCGGGTTCTGTTGTTGTACCGCTCTTGGAAATGATATTTACGGAGAAATCCTTATCCTTTACAACATCGATAAGGTCGGAGAGATATGTGGAAGAAATGGAGTTGCCTGCAAAGAAAATCTGAGGTGCGCCCTTGCGAGCTTCTTTAGATACATTAAAGAAGTTATTACTCATCATTTCGATAACCATTCTTGCACCGAGGTAGCTACCGCCGATACCGATAACGATAAGAGCTTCGGAATCAGACTTAATCTTTTCAGCAGCCTTCTTAATACGAGCGAATTCTTCCTTATCATAGTTTTCGGGAAGGTTAACCCATCCTAGGAAATCACTTCCTAAGCCTGTGCCGTTATGGAGAGTATCATGAGCAACCTGCACGTAGGGAGCAAGTGCGTTAATCTCTCTTTCGCTGACAAATTTGTCAGCCTTGGAATAATCAAATTTAATCTTAACCATTGGTTGTCAATCCTTTCAATAGTATACTATTACAGACCTGCGGGGCCTAAATCGGGTTCGTCCTTGAAACTGATTGTGTCACTTGCCTTGCCGTCTGTTTCAAATACGATAATTTCGTTCTTGCCTATCTTTACAAGAGGACCGGGAACGTAGAGACGCTTCTGAGGACCGATTTCCCAGAAACGACCAAGGTTGAAGCCGTTTATGAATGCAACACCCTTGCCGAATGTACCGAGTTCGAGGAATGTATCGCCCTGTTCTGTAGCTTCAAAAGTGAACTTATAGAAAGCTGGTGTGCCTTCTTCGTAGCCCTTTGTAAAGTCAACCTTATCAATATTTGTAAGAGGAAGAGCGTAGTTGTCCCAACCATAGTGGAAGTGACCGTTTACAAGAACGCCGTTTGTGATACCCTTGCGCTGCTTTTCAATCTTCCAGCTAAAGTTTACTCTACCCATATTTTCCACAAGAATACTAATATCTGTAGCACTCTTATTGAGTTTTCTTTCTTCTAAAAGCTCACGGTCGTAGATAGTTTCAGCTACTTTACCGTCGAGAGATACAACTGCACGGTCGTTAGCATCTGCAAGATAAATCTTCTCGAGCCACTTTTCCTTGCCGAATGTGGACTTATAATATGTATAACCGTAGCTTTCGTCCATTTTTTCCATGCCAATTGTGTTATGATCATGAACATACTTTGTAGCAATTGTATCAAGTGTGTTGTCAAGAGAAACCTTAGCTTCGCACTTTACATCGCCGTAAGCAATACGCTTGATTTCTGTAGTAAATTCAACCTCGGGAATATCAACATACTTGGATGCAATCTCCTTAAATGCTTTATACTTTTCTGTAATCTGACCGTCTTCGGAAAGTACAGCATCATAGTCATAGCTTGTAACGTCGGGAGAAAGCTCACTGTAGTAGTTAGAGCCATTCATAAATCCAAAGTTTGTGCCGCCGTGGAACATATAAATATTGATGTTACCAAGTCTGATAGCGTCATCAAAGTCCTTTTTGTTTTTTTCCAAATTACTGATTGTGTGCTTGCCGCAGCCCCATGAGTCGAACCAGCCTACCCAGAATTCCATAACCATTAAGGGACCGCCGTCTGTGTGCTTCTTAAGTACATTGAACTGATTTTCAACGTCACTACCAAAGTTACCTGTGGGAAGAGCACCGGGGCACTTGCCACTCTCTAACGCATCGCCCCAAGGACCGTCACTTGTAACAAAGGGAACGTCGGCACCGAGTTCAATCATCATGTTCTTCATAGCTTCAAGATACTTTGTATCGTTACCGTAGTAGCCGTATTCGTTTTCAACCTGGTACATGATGATAGGACCGCCGTTTGTTATCTGTAAAGGCTTCAAAATCTTGAAAAGCTCTGTGTAGTATGCCTTAACCTTGCTCATGTAGGGCTCGTAAAGGCCGCGGAGCTTGATGCCGTCATACTTCAAGAGCCAGCCGGGAAGGCCGCCGAATTCCCATTCAGCACAGATGTAAGGAGAAGGACGAACGATTACGTAAAGACCGAGTTCCTGTGCAATTTCGATGTATTTCTTAAGATCACAGATACCTTCAAAGTTGAACTGACCTTCCTTGGGTTCGTGCATATTCCATGCAACGTAAGTTTCAACAGTGTTACAGCCCATAGCCTTTAACTTTTCAAGTCTATCTCTCCAGTATTCGGGCACTATTCTGAAATAGTGCATACCGCCGGAAATAATCTTGAAAGGCTCGCCGTTAAGGTAAAACTGATCCTTAATTTCAAAAGTTCCCATGATAAATACCTCCGTTTATATAAAATTTAATAACATACATAGCCATCTATATTATACCTTGTTCTGCAAAATAAGTAAACAACAATTTTTGAAATTAAGGAAATATTTTCATAATAAAAGGAAGCCCACGAGCTTCCTTTTATTATCAGTTTTTTATTTTCTTTTTCTCACTTCTTGCAATTTTAAAAATCACTATCAAAAGAGCAATGTTCAGCATTGACAGAGTCGTAGCCACTGCCTCGCACAGATGTGCCACAGCATTACCACCTATCTAAAAAGATTTTATCATAACAAGTGATGAGTTGTCTATAGAAACTAATTCTCAAAAAAA
>JAFUJG010000050.1 GCA_017468215.1 Clostridia bacterium
AGAGGAGAAAACACACGGTCAACCGCATCCATGCTGACCGCACCTACGGTTTGTCAATCATGGGCGGTTTTCGCATACGAGCTATTCGCCTCACTTCGTTTCGGATAGCTCAGTATTTGTAATGCCATGTGCGTTTTCCGAAGTCTACGAGGAAATTCTCGCACGGCAATAAAATCAAAATTTATTTTGACCTTATAGAAAATACGTAATTTCCTATAAGGTCAAAAAAGGGAAACACACGGTTTCCCTTTTGGTTATTTTATTCAACTGCAATAAAATAATAATATACCGGCTGATTGCCGCTTCTTACGTATACATCGCAGTCAGGATACTTTTCTTCCAGGGCTTCGCAAAGTGCTGCTGCATCATCCTCGGGAACATCTTCACCGTGATAGATTGTGATAATTTCGCTGTCTTCATCAACCATATCTTCAATAAGAGAGAAGAATGTTTCGGACAAATCGGGGTTAACAAAAGCAATCTTGCCTTCACGCATACCCAGATAGTCGCCCTCGTGGATTTCCTTATCGTCGATGGATGTATTTCGCACTGCGTGAGTGATGCTGCCGCTCTTAACAAGCTCAATAGCTTCGTTCATAGCGTCAACGTTGTCGTCCAAAGAGCCCTCGGGAAGGAAGCTTGTCATAGCTGTAATACCCTGAGGAATAGTCTTTGTGGGGATAACTCTAACGTTTACCTCTGCAAGGTCAATTGCCTGTTCAGCCGCAAGAATAATGTTCTTATTGTTGGGCAGAACGATAACGTTCTTTGCGTTAACTTCTTCAACAGCAGCCAAAATGTCGTCTGTGGAGGGGTTCATTGTCTGACCGCCACGGATAACATAGGACACACCAAGCTCTGTAAATACTTCTGCAATACCTTCACCTGCTGCTACAGAAATAACTGCAAGCTCCTTCATGGGACCCTTCTGGGCAGGAGCAGAGTCAGCCTCGGCAATAATGTTGGAGTGCTGATAACGCATGTTATCAATCTTAATATTGATAAGCTGACCAAGCTTTACAGCCTGTTCAAGAACAAAGCCGGGGTTATTTGTATGGATATGAACCTTTACGATTTCGCCTTCTTCAATAACAAGCATACAGTCGCCTGTGGGAGCAATCTTGTCACGGAAAGCATTGGCAGTTGCCTTTTCATCGTATTTTTCAATGATGAACTCTGTGCAATAGCCAAATTCGATATCATCGGGGGCAATTGCCTGCTGTGCGGCAGATGTGCTCTGCACTGTAGCAGGAGCGTCAGAAAGAGAAACATCTCTGCCATCAAGAGCTGCCTGCATACCCTCGAAAATGTATAAAAGACCCTTGCCGCCTGCGTCTACAACGCCTGCCTGCTTAAGCTGGGGAAGCATTTCGGGAGTTTTGTCAAGAGCAACGTTGCCCTCTTTCATAATTACTGCAAACAAGCCATCAATGCTGCCTGCGTCAACATTTTCAACAGCCGCCTTAGCCATAAAGCGGATAACTGTAAGGATTGTACCTTCAGTGGGCTTCATAACAGCCTGGTAAGCTGTGTCGCAGCCCTTCTGTACTGCAGCGGCAAAGTCCTCAACGGATACAACCTCCTTCTCAGCCATACCAAGGGAAAGACCACGGAAAATCTGAGAGAGAATAACGCCCGAGTTACCTCTTGCACCACGGAGAGTTGCCTTTGCAACTGCTGTGGCTACATCGCAAGCGGAGGAGAACTCCTTATTAGAGATATCCTTTGCCGCAGACATAAAGGTAAGAGCCATATTTGTACCTGTGTCACCATCGGGAACAGGGAATACGTTAAGCGAGTCAACATAAGTTTTGTTTTCGTTAAGCTTGTTGGCTGCAGAAAGTATCATGTTTTTCAGGAGAAGCGCATTAATTGTCTTTGTCATAATTGCAAATCCTCCCAACTTATTCAGCAACACGCATGCCTTCGACATGAACGTTTACTGCTTTAACTTCAAAACCTGTCATAGTAGCAACCTGATAGCTGACATTGTGCATAATGCTCTCGCAGATAGCGGAAATGTTTACACCATACTGAACCATGATGTGCATATCAATTGTAATAGCACCGTCTGCAACCTCTACGCCGATACCCTTGGAAAGGCTACCTGTTTTAAGAAGGCTTACGATACCGTCTTTTGTGTTTCTGACAGCCATGCCCACAACACCGTAGCAGTTGTTGGCAACGGCACCTGCAATATTTGCGATAACGCTGTTGCTGATAATGATTTCACCAAAATTGTTTTCAATTTTAGCAGCCATAAAGCCACCTCCAGTTTCATAGTTACATATATTATACATCATTTGTGGGGGAGATGTCAACCCAATTGCACTTTAATTGCTTAAAGTAGTCGTTTTTACGGTTTGTAAAAATAATAACCTGACGCTTCTTGGAAAGGGCATAAAACAGGTCAATAAGAGCTTTTTCACGGTAATCATCGCTTCCTAAAAACGGGTCGTCGAATATCAGCGGAAAATCCTCTCCGTAGAGATATTCTGCCCAGGCAATGCGGAAGCATATGTACATTTCCTCACGAAAACCAAAGGAATACGCCCCAATCTCCTGCCGTATAGGGTCCGACACAAAAAGCGACATATCCTCCGAAAGCTTGACCAGTCTGCCGTCCTTGGGGGCAATAAGGTTAAGATATTCCATTGCCTTTTCGGTTACCTTGGGGATAAAGTCTGTAGCGATAGATGCCTTTGCGTGATTAAAGCCCTCAAGGGCAACACGTACCGCCTCCAGCTTTTTGGATAAATCCAAACGGAGAGAGCGTGTGTAGTCAAGCTCCTCTTTTATAACCGTCAAATCACGGCTTTGGGTTGTAACAGAAGCCTCCAAGGCTTCGATTTCTGTTTTTAACGACAGAATATCCTTATATATATTGTTTGCAGGAGCTATAGCCGACAGAGAAACCAAATCTGATTTTTCCTTTAAAAGAGCGTGATAATACTCCTTGGCAGACAAAAGCTCCATGCACATGCTGTCATACTCCTCAAAGCTGCTGCAGCCTGCCTTAGCCAAAAACGACTTAGCCGCCTTTTTGTACTTTATGAACTTTGTAAAATACACAGCTGCATAAATTACAAGGGGCAGCAGAGCAAAAGGTGATAAAACAGGGCGGATAAAAAAGCATGCAATAAAAACAGCAAGGGAGCATATGATGTAAAATATAAGGCTTGTATTCAACAGGGGAGGCTTTGCAGGCGGAGCAGAGCACTCAGGGAACGAGGCTATATACTCACTTTGCACCCTTATGCTGCCCTCAAGCTCCTCAAGCTTGGTTTTTCTACTGTGGTTAAGGGCTTTTTCAGCTTCACGGGCTTTTTGCTCCATTGCCTTTAACACCTTGCGTTTTTCGCTTATCTCCTCTTTTGTACAAGCGGTACGGATTTGCTCACCTCTTGCATGGGAATATTCGTTTTCAAGAAGTGATATTTTATTTTCAAGCTCCTTGAGCTTGTTGCCCGAGTTAAGGCTTCGGCGGAGCTTTTCAAGGTTTTTTATGGCATCGTTAACACCCGAGCTTTCTTCACCCGAGGTAATAAGGTTCGAAATCCTCTTGTCAATATTGGAGGTTGTGCCAAAATCCGACGCCATTCCTTCCTTAGAATATATGCTCTTGCGGTAGCTTTCACGGTCGGGAGGGATAAGTCCCTCGGGCGGGAAATCCTTAGGCTCCAAAACATCCCCCTTGGGAGTTGGGCCAAAGCGGCGGTACAGGGAAATGTCCCCTTTGGGTGTAGCAATGGTCATTTCACCTGCAGCAGGGGAAGCATCCCATGGAAGATACTTCGCCCTGTCGCTTCGGGGCGGAAAGGAGTACAGCATTGCCTCGATAAAGGAGGATACGGTGGTTTTTCCGCTTTCGTTTTTGCCGTAAATTACGTTGAGCGACTCGGACAAAGCTATTTTTTTGTTCTTAAGCTTACCGAAAGAGATAATATTAATGTCTTTAATTATCATACATCAATCTCTCCCTTCAGAGCACATGCACCGTAGTGAAGGGCAAGGCGTGAAACTTCCTCATCAATGCAGGAGGATTGAACATAGTCAGAAAATATCTTATACAGCATATTGGTAGAGGCATCTGCTTTTGTATCGGAGCAGTCCTCAACTGTGGCATGAAAAAAATACTCGCAGATATAGTCCTGGATAAGGCTAATGTTAGGCACAAACCCCTCTGCAGGAGTACCTGTAAGCGAAAACTTGTAAATCCCCTGCGGGAACTTTTCGCACAATGCGGCACCTATTTCGTCGGAAGAAGAATATTGGGAAATATCAAAGCTTTCACTGCGGTAAACAAGGCTTGAGGAAGGTATTTTTTCAACAATGGGGAGCTTGTTTTCCACCCTGCAGGCAACAAAAAACTTTTCACCTGTTTCGTCAAAGCCGCCGCCGTCGTGACAGCCGGGATAAACTATCGTCTTGTACCGAGAAAACTCGTGTATGTGCCCTAAAGCAACGTAATCATATCCTAAAGAAAAAAGCTTGTCCTTATTCATGGCATTATATTCGCTTTGAGTTAAAGTGTCACCATGTATGCAAAGAATATTGAACCTGTCTTTTTGGGATGCAGGGGGGATTATGTGGGCAAAATCTGCCGAGGGCGAGGCAAAGGATACGCCTGTTATAGTGTAATTTTTGTATGTAACAGTTTCGGGACTTGAAGGGAACAGGTGCACATTTTCCGGGAAATTAAAGCTTTGGGAAATATGGTCGTGGTTTCCCAGGGAAATAAACACCGGGATATCTCCAAGCCGCTTGAACTGCTCTGTGCAAAATCTTACAACCGAAGCCGAGGGGCAAGAGGTGTCAAAAAGGTCGCCTGATATAAGAAGCATATCACCGCAGGCGAGGGTGTAATCTATAATTTTTGAAAAAGAGGACAGGCGGCTCTGGCGTCTTATAAGTGCCTTATGAGGCGGAAGTGAGCCCAGCGGCATGTCCAGATGGTTGTCAGCAGTGTGAACAAAAAGCATGAAAATTAAATCCTTTCCGCAAAAAATGGCATGAGTTTCTACATATTATATATGCACTTAAAACAAAAGGTTTATATTTTAATAATAACATATCCGCTTTGCTATGTCAAAGCTTTGGTAATTTGGTAATAAAAAATTTGTCGAAATTTATAAGGTTTTAGTAAAAATGTTTAAAAAAATTTAAAAATATTA
>JAFUJG010000007.1 GCA_017468215.1 Clostridia bacterium
CTGTAGCCTGCGCCAAGAAGCCTGCCTGCCTTGAAATTACGGCTGTGCTCACTTGTACAGGTTACAATTAAATCGCCTACGCCTGTAAGACCATAGAAGGTTTCCTTATTGCAGCCCATTTTTTCACCAAGGCGAACAATTTCGGCAAGACCTCGTGTTATAAGGGCAGCAGTTGTATTGTCGCCGTAGCCTAAGCCACGGGATATACCAACGCCAAGAGCCATAACATTTTTAATAGCTCCTGCAAATTCAACACCTTTTATATCATGGTTTGTATAAACACGGAAATTTTCTGTCATGAAAATATCCTGCACAAATTCTGCCGCTTCCTCATCTTCACTTGCAGCAACTATTGTTGTAGGCTGGTCAAATGCAACCTCCTCGGCATGGGTAGGACCTGTAAGTGCAACAACCTTTGCCTCGGGGATAACATCGTTTATAATTTCGCTCATAGTAAAGAGAGTGTCAGCCTCCATACCCTTTGCCACATCTACAATAATCATGCCGGAATTAAAATATTTTTTTACTTTTTCGCTTGTGCCTCTCACAAAAACAGAGGGTACTGCCATAAGTACAACATCGCAGTTTTCCATGGCTACGCCAAGGTCTTTTGTGAACATCATTTCGTCGGGGATATCCATTTCTGAAAGCATATGGTGTACCCTTGTTTTGTTAAGGTTATCAATTTCTGTTTCTATTGCTGACCACACAGAAACCTCATGACCCTTCACACAAAGAAGTCTCGCAAGAGCTATACCCCATGTTCCTGCACCAATTACTGCTATTTTTGTCATACCCTTTTACCTCTCTTAAAAAACATTTTTATAACGCTTTTGAAAACCTTTGTATGTCCGAAGAAAAATACAAATTTAAGGTTATATATCAAAAAGCAAATCGCAATTTTCAAAATCACTCCCAACCATCCAGAAAACTCGAAGGGTCGGAAATAAATATACTCTGTTGTCAGTGCCACAAATACCGCAAATGCAAAATACACCAGGTACATGCCGTAAAACTTCACAGGCGATTTGTTAAGCCTCTTTTTAAACACTAAATATCCGTCTACCCAGGTTGTTGTAGCAAGGCGTGAAACACCTGTTGCTATAAAAATACCTGTTATCCCCATGGCGTATCCGAGAACAATGCTTAAAGCAATGTTGATTATTGCACTTGCAACGGGAGCCGTGACACTTTCCTTAAAAAGACCCATGGTTGTGCGGTAGGTAAAGCCTGCAAACTGCATGCCCTCCACGTAAAAGGAAAATGCGATTGCCGCCACTACTTCTATGGGCATTACAAAATTTCCGCCAAGCCATACTTCGATAAGAGTGTTTGCCACGGTTATAAAGCCTACACACAAAAGTCCGTACAGCCAAGATGAAATAAACAGCAGCTTGAAGAAAACATCTTCCTTTGCCTTGTTGTCATCAGATGCGTTCAAATCTCCCACGCTTGCCGTAATACCGTTTAAAAGCTGGTTTGCAAGAAGGCGGAAGTTTGTGATAATCATGGAATAGTTCGAATACAAGCTCACGCTTCTGAAATTTATAATCGCTTGAATTAAAATGTTATCGGTGCTGCCAAGTGCCACACCCGACAGCTTATATACGAAAAGAGCCTTTACGTTTTCAAAAATGCTCTTTTTTTCTTCCTTAGTCAAATCCTGCTTGGGTTTTTCGTTAACAACAGGATATCTTTTTGAGCAGATGCCTGCAATGATGAGATTACGCACCTGATTGCACACAATCATGGTTGCAAGATAAAATATAAAGTTGTGTGTGGTATACAAAATTACAATCTGTACTATTACCTGTATAATTGTAAAAATCTGTTCCACAACAGTGCCTATGTATCGCTCCTGATTTGCGGTCATAAAGGTTCTTTTCCATACGCAAAAATACGAAAGAACCGTATTTGCCAGATACAAAAGATAAATGATTATAAGATTATCGGGAATATCCGGCTTGTCCACGATAATTATGTTCAAAAAAGGCACCAACAAAAGTCCTAAAACTGCCACAACTATACCAATAACACGGTATGCATACTTATAAAAGGTGACATACTGTTTTATTCTTTCGCCATCCTTTTCACGAATTGGCTTGTAAAGGCTGAAAACAATTGCATTGCCTATGCCTAACTCTGCAAAGGATAAAACCTGCAGGATGTTTGTAAAAATACCGTTAACGCCCAGATAGTCCTCTGCTAAGGTCTTTACAAACACGCTTCTTACAAAAAAGCCTAAAATAAGGGTTGTAACCTCGGCAAAAAGTCCGAAAGCAGAGTTCCGTATTGAGTTTTTAAGCCTCGAATTACTCTTTGCCATTCTGTTTCACTCTCAATCTTATTTTTGTCAAAGATTTTCACTTCGAAGTGTTGAAATTACCTAATCAAAGTTAATTGGTATACGGTTTATCGGGATTAAATTGAATAGTTGTGTGCTGTGCAGTTCCCTTTTTAAACACCATATAATCCTCACCGTACTGCACGCTGAGCCTTTCATGATAATTTTCCGGACAGGTTACCGTACGCCACTCAAAGGGCAGTTCTACCGTACTTTCAAAAAGCTCCCGTCTCCACTCATACTTCTTAACGCCGGGACGGAAGGCAGTAACACCAACCTTTTTTGTGTTGCCCTTAACGCTTTTCACTTTTTTAAGATACGCCATGCAAAGCTTTTCATGGGTTGTAAAAAGCTTTAAAAAGCCAAGCACAAAATGTGCAAAAATTTTTGATATTTTCTTTGCCTCGGGTGAACGTGGCACCTCAAAACCTAACAAAAGCAGACGGAATATTTTAAGATACGTCATATGTAAAAAATAGCTTATTTTTCCGTCGGGAACGTTATCAAGGGGGAAAATGTCTATAAAAATACCTCTGTGCCACTCGGGAAAACAGTTTGTTTCAAACTGTGTTGAGCCTGTTGTTCTGTCGTCTCTGAGCTTTGCATGCCAGGGCTGAAAACCCTTTTCACTTCCTGCCCACTGCAAAAAATAAGGCTCTTTAAGCTCTGTTTTGCACACTTGGATAAACCTGTCATAATCCTCACGGAGCATCTGTATGTCAATGTCGTCATCCCAGGGAATAAAGCCTTTATGCCTTACTGCCCCCAAAAGCGTTCCGCCGTCGGCAAACCATTTAATATTATGCCTTTTGCAGATATCCTCCATAACTTCTAACAGCTCTATATCACAAAGCCATACCTTTTTCATTGTTTTATCAACAAAAAAGCCGCTTCTTTCTTCAGCTTCAAGAAAATCCTTATGCAAAGCATTCACCACCGATAAAAAATACAATACACCCAATTTTACACTATAAATTATATCATTTTGTCTGCTCACTGTCAAGCTGACCACGC
>JAFUJG010000051.1 GCA_017468215.1 Clostridia bacterium
TCCGATTAAGGTGTCGGAGATTGTGCTTGGCAAATATTTTGCGGCATTCAGCGTATTCCTTATGTCGGTTGCGGTGACACTTCCTTATGTATTGATAGCTGCAGTCTGGGGAGATATTGCCTTTGGCGAAACCATTGCATCGTACCTTGGATATGTTCTTTTCGGCGCACTTCTGATTGCTTTGGGTCTTTTTATTTCATCCTTGACCGAAAGCCAGGTGGTTGCCGCAGTTCTTACATATGGTGTAACGCTTTTGTTGTTCTTTTCCTCACAGATAAGTGTTGGGATTGAATTTATAGACGCAATTATAAGCTTTTTGCAGATTTCGGAATGGAACGAAACATTTTCCATGGGCGTTATAGCACCCTCGGGAGTTATGTATTACGTATCCTTCACGGTTTTGTTTTTGCTTTTGTCAATGCGGCAGATTGAAAGCCGCAGATGGAGGTAGGCTGCAATGAAAAAGACAAGTTCAAAAAATTTAAAGTTCAAGGTTAATAATGGTATTGTTGTGGCATTTGCAATTATAATTGTGATGCTTCTTAACGTGGTTACCGTCCTTACCGAAACAAAGTTCCCCAAGCTTAAAGCCGACCTTACCGTAAACAGCGTTACAAAAATCGGCAACGAAACACGGCAGGTGCTTCGCAACGTAGATGAAGGCGAAAATGACATTGAGCTTATTTATCTTACAGGCACGGCTGATGCAAAGGAGAGAGTTGCAGGTATCCTGCAGCAGTACGATGCATACTCTGAGCGTGTTACATACAAAAGCGTGAATTATCACACCAATCCGGGCTTTTTATCCTCCTACGGAATAAACTCCGATGCAAATGTTGACGGAAGCGTGCTTGTTGCACGAAAGGATAAAAGTAAGGCAAGAATAGTTGCAGCCTCCGACATGGAGATAACCTACAATAATAACACGGTATTTTTGCTTGAAAACCTTCTGACAAATGCCATAGGTGTTGTGGCAAGCGACAGACAGATGACTGTTTGCTTTACCACAGGTCATGGCGAAATTATCGAAAGCTTACAGACAAACCCTGTAACAGGCAGCGAGGAGCAGGGCGGTATTATGCTCATAAACCTTATAAAGAGCGAAAATATTGCCACATATCAGTACGACATTTCTACAGGCGAGATACCCGAAAGTATTGACCTTGTTATGATTATGTCACCTAAAACAGACTTTACCCAAAAGGAAATCGACACTTTAGATGACTACATGCTCAAGGGCGGCAATGTTGCCGTAGCATTAAGTTCCGGCGTAGTGCTCGAAAGACTTGAAGGTTATCTGGGAACATGGGGCGTAAAGGTAAATGATGATATTATCTCCGAAACCGATGCACAAAGCCGCTTTGACGAAAACGGTGTGTATTTCTACGCACATAAGACCCAGAGCGAAGCTGCTAAAGATATTGAAGGCAGAATCCTTGCCTCCTATGCAAAAACTCTGGAGCTTACTCCTACAGGGGACATTGAAGGCGAAGCAATCCTTACAAGCAGTTCGTCTGCAAACCGCATGCCTTTTACAGACGGCAGTATTGATGCCCAAAACGTGCAGCAGGGTCAGTTTAATATAGGCTACGTTCTTGAAAAGCCTCTTAATGGAAGCTTTGAAACTACATCAAAGCTCATTGTCACATCTACTGAGTCGGTATGGGGTATAACAAGAGATACAGTTACAAATTACGATGCACTTATATACTACTCTCTCTCTGAGCAGAGCTTAGGAAACGCCGATTTTGTTATGAATATGCTTTCTTATGTATTCGGCGAGGAGATACAGAGCATTTATGTGCCTGTCAAGTCTCAGCAGGTGTCAATGCTTACAATGTCTGATGCTCAGGCAAAGGTTATGAGCCGTATGCTGGGTATAGTGGTACCCTTTATGATTATTCTTGCAGGCGTTGTTGTGTGGCTTAAGAGGAGAAACAAGTAATGAGCGTTAGAAGTATTGTTATAAAGGCGGTTGCCTGCTTTGCCATAGTGCTTGTGCTTGGTGTATGTGCAGTATTTCTTCTTATGCCCGAGAGCGTTGAGGAAAAAAGTGAGCTTGAGGTTTTTTCGCTGGACGAAAAAAGCGTGGAAAAATTAATAATAAACGGCGATGAAGACTTTTCACTATACAGGTCGGAAAAGGGCTGGGTAATGGAAGGCTATGAGAGCATTGAAGTAAAATCAACCTATGCTGACACACTTGTAAAAAGTGTATGTAACCTCACTTCGCCCATGCTTGCATCTGAAAGTGGCGAAAACCCTGCTCAGTTCGGGTTTGATAATCCGAAAACAGAGATTGAAATCTGCACAGCGAATTTTACCCAAAAATTACTTGTGGGCAACGCAAGCGGTGACTATTACTACGTAAAAAGAAAAAACGGCAGTGAAATATATCTTGTAAGACATGATGATTTGTACATGGTCCTTACAGATAAAATTAAATATCTTGACAATAGTGTTATTTCGGTTGAAGCAGACAAGGTTGATGCCATAAGCTTTGGCGATATTTCCCTTGCACGTGAAGGCGACGGCTGGATGATGTTAAAGCCTTATAACCACGCTGCAGACCCGGATAAGGTAGAGGCGCTTATAGTTGACCCTCTTGCCTTGGTAACAGGCAGCGAAATTGTACCCCGGGTAAATGTAACAGACAGTGAAAGCTATACCCTTAAAATTTACCTTACTGACGGAAGCTTACTTGCCTACAAAATCTGCGGAGAGTATATTATCCCTGAGGATGGACTGTATGCCTACCGTGCTGAAAACGGTGCACTCAGCTTTCTTGAAACTTTGAGCTTTGATATTGCCCTTAAATATGTGGCACCCATAGCCATAAATACGGTTGCCGCAATTGATTTTGAGTGGCAGGGGGCAAAGGTGCAGCTTGCAATTGATGCACCCCGGAGCGAGGCTCCCATTTTTTATAAGGATGGGGCAGAGGTTTCCGAGACAGGCTTCAGAAGCTTTTATCAGTCCCTTATGGGGCTGACCTTCTCAACGGAAGGCGTAGCCGAGGGTGATTGTGAGTATAAAATTGTGTTTACAAAAACAGACACCGAAAAATACACGGTTGAGTTTATTTCGGCATCAGAGAGCGAGTTTGCGGTAAAGCTTAACGGAACAACAAATTTCCTTATAAATAAAAAAGCTGTTACAGATATTTTCTCAAAACTGAAAAACATACAATAATAAAAAGGCGTGCAACAGCACGCCTTTTTATTGACAAAATGAGCGAAATCAACTAATATATAATTGACGAATTATGTAGTTAACGGAGGCAAGCAATGCTTTTTAATTCATTGGAATTTCTGATATTTTTTCCTGTTGTAACACTTTTATATTTTGCTATTCCCCACAAGGTAAGATACATATGGCTTCTTGTTGCAAGCTATTTCTTTTATATGTGCTGGAATCCCAAATATGCACTTTTAATGGCCTTTTCAACCCTGAGCACATATGCGGCAGGCGTGTTGATTGACAAAAGCAGTAAAACCTTGCATAAAAAACTTTGGGTGGCACTGAGCTTTACAATTAACATTGCCATACTGTTTTTCTTCAAGTATTTTGATTTTGCAATCGACAACCTTAACGCAGTTTTATCCCTGGGTGGCTTTGAGCTGGTAAACCCTGCCTTTGATGTTATTTTGCCTGTGGGCATATCCTTCTATACTTTCCAGGCATTGGGATACACTGTTGATGTGTACCGCAAGGATATCAAAGCCGAGAAAAACGTTTTAAGGTATGCACTTTTCGTATCGTTCTTTCCGCAACTAGTGGCAGGCCCCATCGAAAGAAGCGGCAACCTTATAAAGCAGCTTCGGGAAAGACATTATTTTAACACAAAAAGAGTTGCAAACGGTATGATGCTTATGCTGTGGGGCTTTTTTGAAAAGCTTGTAATTGCAGACCGTGCGGCATACGTGGTAGACACTGTTTACAACAATTACACCCAGCACACAGGTCTTACCCTTGCTCTTGCAACGGTTTTGTTTGCCTTCCAGATTTATTGCGACTTTGCCAGCTACTCCGACATTGCTCGAGGTGCGGCACAGGTTATGGGCTTTGACCTGATGAAAAATTTCGAAACTCCGTATTTTGCAAAAAGCGTGAGCGAGTTCTGGAGAAGATGGCATATTTCTCTTTCCACCTGGTTCCGTGATTATCTCTACATCCCTTTAGGCGGCAACAGACGAGGCAGAGCCAGAAAGTACTTTAACCTTTTTGTGGTATTCCTTTTAAGCGGTCTCTGGCACGGTGCAAGCTGGAACTATGTTATCTGGGGCGCACTGAACGGTTTTTACCAGATTGTCGGCGATATGACAAAGGGCATAAGACGGAAAATTTCAAACAAGCTTCAGCTTGACAGAGAGGTTTTCTCCAACAAGCTCATGAAGGTTATTGTAACCTTTGTCTTGATAAACTTTTCCTGGATATTTTTCCGTGCAGAAAGCTTTACTGCAGCAATGACCATTGTTAAGAATATGTTCTCAGAATTCAATTTGTGGATACTTACCGACGGAACGCTCTTTACCCTGGGTCTTGATGCAAAGGACATGTTTGTACTTTTATTATCCCTTGCGGTATTGCTTATTGTCAGCATTATGAAGTACAAAGGTGTTATGATTCGTGACACTCTGGCAAAGCAGGGTATATGGTTCAGATATCTTGTGTACCTTGCAGGTATTTTTGCAGTTCTGATTTTTGGTATTTACGGCCCCACCTATGATGCCAGCCAGTTTATATATTTCCAGTTTTAAAGTGAATAGTCAATGCGTGGGATTTAGACGGCTTTGATTAGGTAATTGCAACACTTTTACAATGAACAGGGACACTCCTGTTTTGTTAAAACTATTTGGTACAAACATTTTAGGCTAAATGTGGGTCAGGAATGTCCCATGTTGTGGTTTTTAGTGAGTTTGTGGGTGAAATTTATGAAGATAATAGTATTTGAAAATTTAAAGAAAATAGCAAAGGCGGCACTGTTCATCCTGCTCTTTATCCTGCTTTACACCTCAAGCCGTGAGGTGCTCCGTGATAAGAGCGAGAGCGAGGCCTTGGGCAGAATATTCACCATGCCTGACGAGAGCTATGATGTTGTTCTTGCAGGCCCCAGCCATATTCAGTACGGCATCCAGCCTAAAATCCTGGCAGACGAATACGGTATAAAGGCGTGCAACACTGCAACGGCAGCACAGAGTATGCCTACCACATACTACGTTGTTAAGGAAATGGTCGAGAGACATTCGCCGGATATTGTTGTGGTGGATTTGTTCTGCTTGTTCTATCCCGATAATTATTTTACGCCTACAAGATTCCATCAGGCGATAGATAATTTCCCCCTTGGAAAAACAAAAACAGAGGCAATTTTAGACCTGGTGCCTCAGGGCGAGAGCGAGTTTTTTGCAAACTATATGCTCTACCACGGCAGATGGAAGTCGCTCACACGCTATGATTACACCGTGCAGCAGGAGTTTGACGAAACAAGCCAGATACTTGAAGTGACAACACCCTTTGAGAACGATTTTGTGCCCTTGGATGAAAATGTTACAGGCAATATTCCCTCCGTACCACTTGAATATCTGGAAAAGCTTGTTACACTATGTAAGGAAACAGAAACAGAGCTTATACTGACTGTTATACCCTACCGTGCAGATGTAGATAACAATGGCGTGACAGGTGCTTACCAGCAGAGCCTTTACAACAGCGTAAAGGTGCTTGCCGAAACCTGGGGTGTAGAGTATATAAATCTTTTGCATCACCTTGATGAAATCGGATTTGATTTTCAGACCGACATGGCAGAGTTCAGCCATCTTAATGTGTCGGGCAGTGAAAAGGTGAGCCGCATTTGGGGCAAACTACTTAATGACAGATTGGAAAACTGATATGAAAAAAAACGAGATTAAGCATGTTTTACCGGGGTCAATAGCCGAGGAAATCGGCCTTGAACCCGGCGACGTGATTTTAAAAATCAATAACAACGAAATCAAGGATATTCTTGACTATCGTTTTTTGATGAGCGACGAAGAAATTCTTCTTACGGTGCTTACAAAGCAGGGAGAAGAAGTAGAGGTTGAAATCGAAAAGGAAGTTTACGAGGATTTGGGTGTTGAGTTTGAATCCGGTCTTATTGACACAGCTAAGAGCTGTGCCAACCGATGTGTAGTCTGCTTTATTGACCAGCTTCCCAAGGGTATGCGTGAGACCTTGTACTTCAAGGACGATGATACCAGGCTTTCGTTTTTTCAGGGCAACTATGTAACCCTTACAAATGTTCCCGAAAAGGAAATCGACCGCTTTATCAGTATGCATGTAAGCCCTATTAATGTTTCGGTGCATACAACAAATCCTGCCTTAAGGGTTGAAATGCTCAAAAACAAAAACGCAGGCAACATTATGGAAAGGCTTACAAAGCTTTCTGACAACGGCATACTTTTAAACGCTCAGATTGTTCTTTGCCCGGGAATAAACGACGGTTCCGAGCTTGACAGAACACTTTCGGATTTGCTTACCTTAGGTCACATACGCAGCGTGAGCATTGTGCCCATCGGCAAAACAAAGCACCGTGACGGACTTTGTGAAATCCCCTCGGTTGATAAAGAAAAGGCAACATTGGTGCTTGAGCAGGTTGAAGCCTGGCAGAAAAAGGCTCTTGAAAAAACAGGCTCAAGACTGTTTTTCGCATCTGACGAGTTTTACCTTAAGGCCGAAAGGGAAATCCCGTCAGCTGACGAGTATGAGCAGTTCCCGCAGATTGAAAACGGAGTTGGTCTGATTGCAAGCATGAAGGAGGAATTCTTCATGGCATTAAAGGAGAACTATACTCTCACACAGCCCAGAAGGGTAAGTGTTGCAACAGGTGCATCGGCGTTTAATTTTATTAAATCTATTGCAAAAGAAGCGGAAAACAGGTATAATAACCTAAAGGTAGATGTATACGAAATCACAAACAATTTCTTCGGTGAGGAAATTACAGTAGCAGGTCTTTTATGCGGCTGCGATATTTTATCCCAGCTCAAAGGAAAGCCTCTGGGCGACTGCCTGCTGATTTCAAAATGCATGCTCCGTGATTCGAGCAATGTTTTGCTTGATGATATTACAGTTGACGACATACAACAAGAGCTTGGTGTGAAGGTGTTAGCCGTTGAAAATGACGGGTACGAATTTTTAGAGGCTCTTTTGGGAATTTAGGAGGTGGTAGTGTGGCAAAACCGATTATAGCAATTGTCGGCAGACCTAATGTTGGCAAATCCACACTTTTCAATAAAATAGCAGGTAAGCGAATTTCAATCGTAGAGGATACCCCCGGTATCACCCGTGACAGAGTTTATGCTGACGGCGAGTGGTGCGGCAGGGAGTTTACCATGATTGATACAGGCGGTATTGAGCCTTATTCCAAGGATATTATTCTCTCCCAGATGCGCAGACAGGCAAATCTGGCAATTGAGATGGCAGATGTAATCATCTTTATGGTAAACATAAAGGACGGTATGACCGCAGCTGACCAGGAGGTTGCGGCAATGCTCCAGAAGGCAAATAAACCTGTGGTGCTTGTTTGCAACAAGGTCGACGCTCCCGGTGAAGTGCCCATGGACCTTTACGAGTTCTACAACCTGGGCCTTGACGAGCCTATGGCAGTTTCCTCCGTTCACGGCAGAGGTGTAGGCGATGTTCTTGACAAGTGTCTTGAATATTTCCCTCCCGAAGGTGAAGAAGACGAGGAGGACGATTCTGTAAAGGTTGCCGTTGTAGGTAAGCCCAATGCAGGAAAGAGCAGTCTTATCAACCGCCTTTTAGGTGAAGACAGGGTTATCGTTTCGGACATTGCAGGTACAACCCGTGATGCAATCGACACTCACCTTGAGAAGAACGGAAAGAAATACACTTTTATTGACACAGCAGGTATGCGTAAGAGAAACAAGGTTGATGACCTTGTTGAACGTTACAGTGTTATCCGTTCACTTAATGCCGTTGAACGCTGCGACGTTTGTATTGTTATGATTGACGGCGTTGAAGGCATCAGCGAACAGGACACAAAGATTGCAGGCTATGCCCATGAGCAGGGCAAGGGAACTGTAATTGTTGTAAACAAGTGGGATGCCGTTGAAAAGGACGACAAAACCATGGAAGCTATGCGTAAGCAGATTTATGACATGCTCGGCTTCATGCCCTATGCACCCATTGTGTTTATTTCGGCATTGACAGGTCAGAGGGTTGACAACCTCTTTAGCAATATTGACTTTGTTGCCAACCAGAACGCTATCAGGCTGCAGACAGGTGCACTTAACGATGTGCTTACAGATGCGGTGGCACGTGTTCAGCCTCCCAGCGATAAGGGTAAGAGGTTAAAGCTTTTCTACATTACACAGGCATCTACAAAGCCGCCTACCTTTGTGCTTTTTGTTAACGATGCGGAGCTGGCACACTTCTCGTATATAAGATATATCGAAAACCAGATACGAAGTGCCTTCGGTCTTACAGGCACACCTGTAAGGTTTATTATAAGAGAACGTAAAAACGAAAAATAAAAGGAGAGAGAATTATGCAGGGAATTATCAGAGATTTAACAAGCATTAACATTGTTTACTTTTTGGCAGCGGCATTGCTGGGTTATCTTATCGGCTCAATTAACCTTTCCATTATCCTTTCCAAGAACAAAGGCAAGGATATAAGAGAAATGGGCAGCGGTAATGCAGGCACAACAAACACCCTCCGTACAATGGGTAAGGGTGCGGCGGCAAGTGTTCTTTTGTTTGACGTTTTAAAGGGTTGTCTTGTTCCTTTGTTCCTTATCATTGCAGCTCCCAAGGACTGGATGCCCATATTTGAAACAACCTGCCTTACAATGGCATACATATATGCACTTTTTTCAGTAATCGGTCATTGCTTCCCTGTCTACTACGGCTTTAAGGGCGGTAAGGGTATTGCAACAGCGGCAGGTGCCCTTTTGGTTATCAGCCCTGCGGCAACAGGCATTGCACTTGTTGAATTTGTTATTTTAATGGTTCTTTTCAGATATGTTTCCCTTTCGTCAATCGTTGCGGTTATGAACATTGTTGTGTTTACAGCACTGCTTTATCCCGGCGAAGCGAGACTTCTGACAATTACCTTGGCAATTGCTATTCTTGCAATTTACAAGCACAAAACAAATATTGTGAGGCTTCGTAACGGTGAAGAATCCACAATGTTCTATAAGAAAAAGTAATATGAGATACGATGTTTTAATCATAGGCGGCGGCGCAGCAGGACTTGCAGCCGCCGTTTCTGCAAAAAAAGAAAACAGCGAAATTAAAATAGGTATTATTGAAAAAAACGACCGTGTAGCAAAAAAGATACATGCAACAGGTAACGGCAGATGCAACTATACCAATACCGATATAAAGAGCGATTACTTCTACGGTGAGCAGAGCTTTATCACAAAGGTGCTTGACAAATTCGGCAGCGGTGAAGCAATAGCCTTTTTTGAAGAACTTGGTATAATGCACCGTGTTGAAGACGGAAGGGTTTATCCTTTATCAAACCAGGCAAGTGCTGTGGCAGACTCTTTAAGGCTGTACCTTGCGGAAAACGGCGTTGATTTTATAACCAACACACCCGTTACGGACATAGTCAGAACAGAAAACGGATTTTCTGTAGGAACTCTTACTTCTGACAGGGTGATAGTTGCAACAGGCGGTAAGGCATCGCCAAGCCTTGGCAGTGACGGCTCCGGCTATAAGCTTTTGCAAAAATTCGGGCATGCTCTGTCATCTGTTAAGCCTGCACTTGTAAGCTTAAAAACAAATACCGATATAATAAAAGGCCTCAAAGGGGTAAAGGTTTTTGCCCGTGTGAGCCTTGTAAACAAGGGCAGGGTGGTTGCAAGCGACAGAGGCGAGGTTCTTTTTACGGATTACGGCTTATCGGGCATACCTGTTATGCAGATTTCACGCTTTGCCCAAAAGGGTATGACAATTAAAGTGGATATGCTGCCCGATTTAAAAAAGAGCGATGTTTTAGGCGAGGTTTATAACAGGGTATACTCAATGCCCCTGCGAGAGGGCGGCGAGCTGTTCTCGGGAATGGTGAACAAAAAACTTGCAGTGCCTATGCTGAAATGGGCAGGCGTGGAAAAGACAAGTGTAAAGGCTAAGGACTTTACCGAGCCAAACATACGCCTGTGTGCCGACTTTTTAAAGGAGCTTGAGCTTACTGTTACAGGGGACAACGGCTTTAATAATGCACAGGTATCCTCCGGCGGTATTGAGCTTGACAATTTTAATCCCCACACGATGGAATCCTGCCTTTGCAAGGGTCTTTACGCAGCAGGTGAGATACTTAATGTGGATGCAGTCTGCGGTGGGTATAACCTTCATTGGGCGTGGGCAACCGGAGTTATTGCAGGCAAAAATGCAGCGATATAAAAGGATGAAAAAATATGATAAGAGTAAACAATATAAAGCTTAAACCCGGATACACTCCCGAAGATGCAAAGGAGGCATTGGCAAGGCAGATTAAAGCTCCCCTGGAGGATATTGAAAGCTTTTCCGAAGTAAAGCTTTCGGTGGATGCACGTGATAAGAAAAACGTTTTCTACGTTGCAGTTTTTGATGCACAGGTGAAAAACGAAAGGAAATATTACGGCCGTGACAATGTTTCACGAAGTGAGGTGTACGAGTACGAATATCCCTTGCCATGGCGTGGTACACACCGCCCCCTTGTGGTGGGAAGCGGTCCGGCGGGTCTTTTCTGTG
The DNA here is from genome assembly GCA_017468215.1 of Clostridia bacterium. Lineage (GTDB taxonomy): Bacteria > Bacillota > Clostridia > UMGS1883 > UMGS1883 > RGIG1927. The sequence continues at coordinate 10,734 of JAFUJG010000051.1, forward strand.
CACTTATACTTGCCTACCGAGGTGCAAACCCCATTGTTATCGAACGCGGCGAGTGCGTTGAGGACCGAATGAAAAGCGTGGAAACCTTCTGGAAAACAGGCATTTTAAACCGTGAGAGCAATGTTCAGTTCGGCGAGGGCGGTGCAGGCACGTTTTCCGACGGTAAGCTTAATACTGGAACACGTGACATTCGCCAGAGAAAAGTTCTGGAGGAGATGGCACATGCCGGAGCACCGGGCGAAATCCTCTACAAGGCAAAGCCTCACGTAGGAACCGACATTTTGCGTACAATGGTGGTTAACCTCCGAAAAAAAATTATCTCCATGGGCGGCGAGTTTGTTTTTAACTGCCGCATGGAAAGCATTATTATAGAAAACAATGCTGTAAAGGGCATAAAAACCACAAAAGGCGACTTTGAAAGTGAAACGGTTATCCTTGCCATAGGGCACAGTGCAAGGGATACCTTTGAGGAAATAAAAAAGCTCAACATCCCCATAGAACGAAAGCCGTTCTCTGTAGGGGTCAGGATTGAGCACAGGCGAGAGGATATTGACTATTCTCAATACGGCGATGCAGCCCCTTTAATAGGTGCGGCAGACTACAAGCTGTCGCACAAGGCATCGGACGGCAGAGGTGTATACACCTTTTGTATGTGTCCGGGCGGTTTTGTGGTGGCATCGGCAAGCGAGAGCGAAGGCGTTGTAACAAACGGCATGAGCAATTTTGCACGTGATGGGGTTAACAGTAACAGTGCCGTGCTGGTGTCGGTTTATCCCGAGGATTTTGACGGAAACGACCCTCTTGCGGGAATGTATTTTCAGCGAAAGCTTGAAAAGGGAGCTTTTTATCAGGCAGGGGCAGATTACAAGGCTCCTTGCCAGACATTTGGAGACTTTGTTAATAAAAAGCGTACCGAGAGCTTTGGTAAAATACTGCCCACCTATGAGCCGGGGGTTACACCGTCTGATTTAAACAGGCTTTTGCCCAATTTTGTGGCGGAAGGCATTAAGGAAGCAGTTAACGCCTTTGGCAGAAAGATAAAGTGCTTTGCACAGGGTGATGCTGTGCTTACGGGTGTAGAAACAAGAAGCTCGTCACCCATACGAATAATCCGTAACGAAAACTATTGCTCCTGCATAAAAGGCTTGTACCCCTGCGGTGAAGGGGCAGGCTATGCGGGAGGTATAATGAGTGCGGCAGTTGACGGCATAAAAATAGGCGAGGCTTGTGAGTAACAAGCTTCGCCTATTTTTATGCCGTCA
>JAFUJG010000052.1 GCA_017468215.1 Clostridia bacterium
AAAAGAAAAATCACCGCTATGACAGTTGTAAATAAAAAAGCGTGTCATGTGACACGCTTTTTTATTTTATTGCCATGCGAAAATTTCCTCGTAGACTTTGGAAAACATATATGGCATTACAAATACTGAGCTATCCGAAACGAAGTGAGGCGAATAGCTCGTATGCGAAAACCGCCCATGATTGACAAACCGTAGGTGCGGTCAGAATGGATGCGGTTGACCGTGTGTTTTCTCCTCTGTAATGTATAGTTGCAACTATTGCTAAAGAGTGTCGGAGATACTTTGTTCTTTAGCATTTGCGCTATTTATCATTTTTTGCATTGCATCATTTACAGTTTCGCTGTTAACAAAAACTTCACTAACTTTTTTAAATTCTCCGTCATAAAGCTTTAACCAGCCTTCGGCATTTTCATCTACTATACCAACAATAAATCCACCCGGAATATCTATCTCTATCATCTCTCCCCATAACCCACGTCGACTCTTTACCGTTTCCGTACCAACCTGTAAATAACCTGCGTTCGCACATGCATTAATCAACGCAATGTTTTTTGTGTTCATTACACAATCATCTCCCATCAAAAAAAGGTGTGGACACGAAGCCTCACACCATAAAAAGCATTACCCAGCTTCATGCAGCCACGCAATAGAACGCCCCACAAGAGGTACGCCGAAGCAGAGGCATGCTTTTTTACAAAAGCTTGCCCCTCTTGTGAGATTAATATTCTATTACGTGGCAACATCATTATACCACTTATCTCCAACTGTTTCAAGATATTTTATAATCAAAAAAGCGTGTCGTGTGACACGCTTTTTTATTATTCTTCCGTATTTTCCTGATAGCCGAACTCCTTAAGAAGGAAGTTGGAATTCCGCCAGTCCTCCTTGACCTTTACCCACATTTCCAGAAAAACCTTTTTGTCTAAAAGCTTTTCGATATCTGTGCGGGCGTAGGAGCCTATGCGCTTTAACATTTCGCCGCCCTTGCCGATAATTATGCCCTTATGGCTTGCCTTTTCACAGAAGATAACAGCACCTATCTTGGTTAAGCTGTCGCCCTCCTTCATGTATTCAATCTCAACAGCGGTGCCGTGGGGCACCTCCTTGTCAAGAAGGCGAAGCATTTTTTCACGGATGATTTCGGCAACAATTTCCCTTTCGGTCTGGTCTGTAATCATATCCTCGGGGTAGTACATGGGTCCTTCGGGGATAAGCCTTTTGATTTCTTCAAGCACAAACTTTACCCCATCCTTGCGAAGGGCAGATATGGGAACAATGGCTGCAAAGCTGCCTACTGTGTTTGCATCGGCAATCTGTGCGAGCAGGTCCTCCTTGTTTTTTACTGTGTCGGCTTTATTTATAACAAGTATAACCGGTATTTTTTTGCCAAAAAGGCTTTCCAGAATTTCTTTCTCGTTATTAAGAAGCTTCTGCCCTGCCTCTGTTACAAACAGCACGGCATCAACCTCGTCTACGGCATCTGTAACAACCTTGTTCATGTACTCGCCAAGCTTTGTTCTGGGGGCATGAACACCGGGTGTATCAACAAATATAATCTGTGAGGAATCGTCTGTTAAAATAGTGAGGATTTTGTTTCGTGTTGTCTGGGGCTTGTTGGAAACAATAGCAATTTTTTCGCCTGTAAGGGCGTTAAGGAGTGTGGATTTTCCCACGTTAGGTCTTCCTACTATTGTTACAAAGCCTGATTTGAAGTTGTTCATATTATTACTCCTATATGTTAAATTCTTTCTTAAGTGTATCAAGTGACTGAAGCATACTGTCCTTTTGAGCAACGCTTATGGAGCCGCCACTCAAAAGAGCACCCAGGTACATGCTTATGCGGTCACAGCAAGCTGAAGCGGATTTCCTCAATGATGCAACCTCGGCTTTGGAATAGGCGGGGTTCTGCAAGGAGCACAAGCCCTCGCAAAAGGCTGTGATTGCGTCAAAAAGCTTTTGTGATATAAGTGTTTCGCCTTTTTCCACCGACAAAAAGCCCACAAGGTTTGCACCCTTTGCCAAAAAATCAGACAGCAATAACTGAGAATTCATATGTATACCTCCCATATTTTACACAAGAGTTTTTAAAAAATCAATACCGTAGGGGAGAAAAATATACAACCCCACTGCAGCTGAAAACACTGCACATATTAAAGACGCACCTGCTGCAATATCCTTGGCTTTGCCTGCCAGCGGATGAAAATCGGGCGAGGCAAGGTCTGTAAGCTTTTCAATTGCCGAATTGGTGCTCTCGGCAAAAAGACAAAGAGCACAGAGCATGTAAACAATGCACCTTTCCCATTTTAAAAGGGGAAAAAGGAGTGAACAGATTATAACCAGAAAGGTCATAACCAAATCAATGCGAAAATTACGCTCATCGCAAATAACTGTTTTTATACCCTTTATTGCATAGGACAGGCTGGAGAAAAAGTTTTTGTTTTTCATGTTATCGCCTCAAATCCATTTTTTCGGCAATCTCGTCCTCGAACTTACGCATGAGAACGGCATCCTTTTCATCTATATTGTCAAAGCCCATAAGGTGAAGTGCCGAGTGAAGTGACAAAAAGCCTACTTCACGGACAAAGGAATGTCCGTATTCCTCGCTCTGGGCAAGAGCCTTTTCCAAGGAGAGCATAATATCGCCCAAAAGGAGCGTATCGCCGTCGTAATCACCTTCGTTTACCAAGGCTTCGCCCTCGGGCGAAAACTCGATAATAGGGAAGGATAAAACATCTGTCTCGGAATCGATTTTGCGGTAGATAGAGTTAATTTCACGTATTTTTTCGTTGTCCGTAATGGTTACGCTTACCTGAACGGGAACATCCTCCCATTCGAGTGTATCGAGGGTTGTTTCCACCGCTTTTCGTATAACAGCCTCAAGCTCCTCTGTAAAGGGGAGCTTGTCCTGCTCGTTTTCAAAAATAAAATCTACTTTAGCCATTAAATTCAGTCCTTCTTTTCGTTCTGAGGATAGAGAATACGCTTGTGGAAATACTGCTCAAGGGTCTGCACGAAGGATGCCTTAACCTTTTCAAGGTCGGAGAAGGTAAGAGCAGATGATGCCAGCTGTCCGTCGGCTATACGTGCTGTAACAATGTCATCCACAACCTTTTTCACATCAACTGCACCCTTTTCACGCATGGCACGCACTGCCGCCTCGCAGGCGTCTGCAAGCATGATTATGGTTGCCTCCTTGGTTGTAGGGGCAGGACCCGGGTAAGTGAAAAGTGCACTGTCAACATCGGGGTTTTCCTGCTTTGCCTTATAAAGGAAATAGGAAACCGTGGTCGTGCCGTGGTGCTGAGCTATAATATCACGTACAGCTGTGGGAAGGCGATGCTGAGATGCAAGGCGTACACCGTCGGAAACGTGCTGAAGGATAATCCTTGCACTTTCCTCATAGGG
>JAFUJG010000053.1 GCA_017468215.1 Clostridia bacterium
GTATATAAACTTGCTGACATTGTAGAAGATAAATCAGAAAAAGTAAAGGATATTGTAGAAGACAAAGGTGCTGACGCTGTTGTGGAAGCAAAAGAAGTTGTGAAAAAAGCAAAAAAAGCTACAACAAAAAAAGATATCAAAACTACTTTATTCGTTGAATACTTCGGAAAGCAAGTAGAAGAAAAAGAGATGATTGCAGCTGTTAAAAAAGCTTGGACATCTGCAGGCAACAAAGTTGGCGACATCAAAACAATCGAATTGTACGTAAAACCAGAGGACGATGCTGTTTACTATGTAATCAACAAAACAGAATCTGGAAAAGTTGAATTTTAATTACTTATAGAAAAGCTGAAACTCCAATTTGGAATTTCAGCTTTTTTCTGTACTTTTTTATACCCATTAAATTAATGTTTACCTGCACTTAACGCCTCAGATATGACTGCAATCACTTTTTCATAACATCCGCCACAACCTGTAGAACAATGAGTTGTATTTTTCACATCATCAAATACATCTAACAGGTTTTCAATGCTACTGTGCTTTTGCAAAGAATCCAAAATGTCAAAATAAGATACTTGATTACATTTACATACTACATAATTCTCTTTTGCATCCAAATCTAACGGTTTTAAGTCACACACAGTTTTTTCAGCACCTGCATCCTCTTCATTTGGAACCACTTCTTCCATTGCCTTTCCACAACACATTACCGGCACTCCTGATGCTGAAATCATAGCGATAAGACTGCCACATTGATTGCATTTATATACTTTCATAATACTTTCCTCCTTCATGGTGTTTTCTGTTAATTTTTATTTCATTATATCACAGAACTCTTTTGCTTCAACTTCTTAATAGAAATTATTTAATTTTCACACCGCCAAACATACAATTGGAACTAACCTTTCATAGGTGATTCCTACATCTATCACAATATCAGTAATTTTTCCACATCATCCGAAAGGCTATCCTTTTGAATATGAACCTTGATTTCATTTGACAACGCATTGGTTTTCAGGTGGAGAACAAGACTTGCAATACCCGCCTTTTTGCGAAGTGGTGTAGTGATGTTTTCTACTGCAATAAGATTCTTAAAGCTAAACACCGTAACGTTTTTAGTAAACCCACCATAGTAGGCTGTAATTTTACCATTGTTTATCGCCAAGCCATTGGTTTGATAGCTAAGAATAGCACTTATCACTTTTATAACCAGGATAACGAATCCCACCCCAATAATAGCAAGGGAAACAGCAAAAATTACAGTCGCAGGAACGTTAAAAATCACCATGTCTGCAATTGCAAGTATAAGCGTTGCACCCAATACGATACCGAGAACTAACAGGAACCACGATACGAACGGGAAATAGGCTGCAGACTTTGTCTGCTTCTCGTCCGGGACATAATCGGGCAATACCTTGCTTAGTATTTCGCCGACTTCCTCATATTTGCAAAATGGAACAAGTACACCAAGGTCAGCATTCTTGTTATCGTCGCCGGTGTTGTTTGTATAGCCAATCACCTCAAGTCTGATGGCCGCAAAACCAAGCATCCTTTGTACAAGTCCCTGGGTAATTTTAACTGCCTTGATTCTGTCATAGCTGAAGGTGTTGGTATGCTTTTCCAAAAGTCCGTATGAAATCTGAATGTCATTTCCACGCTTGGTAATTTTGAACTTGTAGTATCCCACGAAGGAATGAATCAGGCATCCGATAAGGGAAAATACCGAAAACAGCAACATAGCACCTATGGTAATCAAAAAGGCGTACAGGAAATACTGTCCCCAAGTACCAAGGAAATTCTGTTGTAGCATGAGCTTGCAAATGCCAATAACAATAATGGCAAGCAAGCCAAACATGACTGTAAAAAATGCTGTAGAAGCAATATTGATGAGCGTGTACAACATTTTCTTACCAGTGGTAAAGCGGTAAAGACTATCTTTGTCCGAAAGGAGCAGCTCATCCTTCGGCTGCGTGCTCTCCGCATTTCGTGTGCCGCCCTCTTTCAGCGCATTCAGTTCGTTCAGCAGGGCATCAACGTTCTTATCTTTTTCAATAATTGTAATCTCTGCTTGCTGAGAGGTATTGGTAGAGCCACTGTCTACCGTTAATACCGCAATACCGAAGATACGGTGAAACAGGTTTTGCTTCTTATTGATGGCGTGTACTTTTCTGTAGTCCAATACAGAACGTTTTCTGAAAAGCACGCCTCTGTTGCATTTAATCTCATTTTCCGTCAGTTCGTAGCCGGAGGTCTTGTAATACAGAATTCGGTAAACGATAAAACACAGATAAACTACGGCAAATCCGATTACAAAAAACGGAATTGCAGCTATTTTATCTTCAACTTTTGCACTTTCATCAAGAAAAAAGTCTTTAAGAAAGATAAACACTACTACAAGGCTGCTGAATAAGTCCGACAACAAACTAGAATAAATATATCCTTTGTCAAATTTCTTCATTTCTCAATTCCTCAATTCTTGCTTCAAGATTACGTTCCAGTTCATCGAGCATACGGTCGGCTTCTTCGGTTGTAAGGGTAGAAATATCGAAATTCGACCCTGCCGTTGAGATGGTCACACCACTCAGCTTCAACATCATCATAAGGGGACCTTGCGTTCTGTGAAGATCCTGAATCTGGCAGACAGGAATCACTACTCTTCTTTTAAAAATCACGCCCTGTTTTACGATGATACGCTTATCGTCATAACCCCAGGCATACATCTTGTAACGTAGCATGGGCATAATCAAGGTGAAGCAAAGAAGCAAAGCAACAACAACCCCAACGCCCAACAAAACAGCAAGCATTACATTGCTCGGGGCACCCGTTGCGGTTAGAACAGCAATTACACTTACAAAAACACCAATTAGTGCCATTGCTCCGATTACTGCACGAATGTACCATAATTTAAGTACACTTTTGTCAAGTTTTTTTAGTTCCATATGTATTCCTCCCTCATATACTATGGTTAAATTGTATCATACAGAAACATGCAAAGCAATGACTCGCTATTGCAGATTTCAATTTGTTGTCATTCTTCACTTTTATATAAAAAACAGTCTTTGTCATGCGAACATATTACACCTATTGCCCGTAAATAGGAATATATAATGACCGAACCAACAAAGGTCATACCTCTGTTTTGCAAATCCTTTGAAATCGCATCCGACAAATCATTTGTGGTTTTA
>JAFUJG010000054.1 GCA_017468215.1 Clostridia bacterium
CGGTAGGAGGACCATATATCATACTTTTCAATATAGTGACCCAAATTTTCTGTAAGAACAGGACCGTGCAAGGGGCAGATAATTTCAATATCCAGACCTGCCGCTTTCTTAAGAAGTGCCTGCACCTGCATACCGTATTTACCTACAATGTTGATATAATATCTTCTTGCTTCACAGTCCCAAGGCTCGTCACAGGAAAGAGCACCAAACTTACCGAAGCCGTCAGCAGAGAACAAAACCTTCTCGCTCTTTTCGTATTCAACCATAACCTCGGGCCAGTGCACCATGGGAGCCATATAAAACGCCAATGTATGGCTGCCTAAGCTAAGCTCGTCGCCCTCTTTAACAACAAGGCACTTTTTATCAAACTCACAATTGAAAAACTGTGGAAGCATTTTCAAAATTTTCTCGTTTACAACTAAAACCGCCTGGGGGTATTTGTCGCAAAAAGCACCAATACTGCCTGCATGGTCGGGCTCAAGATGGCTTATTACAAGATAGTCGGGGGTTTTGCCGCAGAGAGCGTTTTCCAAATTTTCAAACCACTCGTTCATTTTTCTTTTGTCGCAGGTATCCATAACTGCAATTTTTTCGTCAAGAATAATGTAGGAGTTATAGCTTATGCCGTTGGGCACAATATACTGACTTTCAAAAAGGTCGATATCTGTATCGTCCACACCAATGTACTTAATTGTTTCTGTAATGTTCATCACTTTTTCTCCTTTAAATTAAATTATATCAAAATGCTTTAGTGCAAATTCAATACCGTCGTCTGTTATATCCTTGGTGACAAAGGCAGCATACTCATGTATCGCCTTGCCGTTACCCATTGCAATGGAATTTGGCGTTACATTAAACATGTCAAGGTCATTTACGCTGTCACCCACTGCATAGCTTTGCTCTATGGGCAGCTTATAGTATTCACAAACCTGCTGTATTGCAATGCCCTTACTGCAGCCCTTGGGCACCAGCTCCACAAAGGTCCCATCACGGACAATAAGGAAAAAATGCTCCTTCATAGCATTTAAAAACTCGCTAATATCACGCTTTTCGTCGTGAAAGGCACAAAACTTGTCAAAAGTAAAAGCCTCGTCCTTTTCCCTTATTACAACACTGCCCTGCTTTACTATTTCACCTGCAAATTCCTCCAGCCAGGGCACATGATAGCCGTTTTCAATGTAATAGGTTTTGTCCCTGCCTTCAAAAAAGGCGGTTATACCGTGCTTTTGGCACAAGCTGTAGCAAAGCTCTGCCACCTTTTTATCAACGCTCACGTGGAAAATGTCCTCATCGCCCACATGAATATTTGTTCCGCAGCCGGATACAACACCGTCAAAGCCTATTTCAAGAATATATTTTTCCACATTTGAGTAAGGTCTGCCCGAGTTTATAAAGCACAGATTGCCATTTTCCCTTGCTTTTTTTATGGCATCCTTACAGCTTTGGGGAATATGCTTGCCTTCCCCTTCTGCCACATCGGTAACTATTGTTCCGTCCACATCAAAAAACACAATTTTTTTCATACTGTCACACCTTTTGCATTTTCGTATATTGTAACACAAAAAACTATCAACTTCAACATTTTTAACAATTAGTTCATTGACTTTTATTTCCCATGGTACTATAATGCTTCTTGGTATTATTTTCGAGAGGTGATCAGGTGGACAAAATCAAACAGTTCTGCAAAGCCCACCCCATACTTTTTATGGGTGTTTACACTTTAATATACTTTTCCCTTTTTGCATATCTGGAAGCAACTGTTAAGCCACAGTTTATCATCGACTGCTTCATTGATGACTATATTCCATTTTGCGAATTTTTCATTATTCCCTACCTTATGTGGTTTATTTTTATTCCCGGTACACTTTTCTTTTTACTTTACAAGGACCGTGACGCCTTCTGGCGTATGGCAGGTATGATGTTTATCGGCAATATGCTCTGCCTGCTCATTTACGCTCTTTTCCCCAACGGTGTACCGCCTAAGCATCCCGTTTATGAGGAGAACATCTTCTGCAGCCTGGTAAACGTGCTTTACCATAACGATACACCTACAAATGTGTGCCCTTCAATTCATGTGCTCGACACCCTTGCAGCACATATTGCAATATGCAAAAGCTCAATAGCCGACCGTATTCCCTCGCTCAAACCTTTGTCGGCAATTTTCCTTGTGTTGGTGTGTCTTGCCACAGTCATGCTCAAGCAGCACAGCATTATCGATGTTTTCTGTGCTTTTATCCTTGTTTTTGCCCTGGAAAAACTCATTTACAGTAATGTGGCACAAAAAAAGCATATACCTATTGTATAATTACACAAAAGCCTCGTTTAAACGAGGCTTTTTTTTGTGAAACATTGACACCATCACAAAAAGGTAGTAAAATATACTTATATTATTTTAATAGGAGGAAAAATCATGAAAATGAAAAGACTTTTAGCTCTTGTGGTAGCCTTTGTAATGGTTGTTTCAACCTTACCAATCTTTACCGCAACAGCGGCAGATACCACAACTGTTACCGAGCTGCTCTCCGGCGAGGTTGTGTGGTCTGCACCTGATGTAGGCGGTTTGTATGATGCCGCCGTTGCCAACCACTGGAGTGGCTGGACCTCAAGCGGTAACTATGCTAATCTGAGGACCTACGACGGTTATGACGTTTTGCAGTTCTACGCTGCCGACCAGACCGACTGTACAGGTCTTGTAACAGCGTCCTCAGCTGTTCAGTCTGCAACTGCCGACTCA
>JAFUJG010000055.1 GCA_017468215.1 Clostridia bacterium
GATATTGCCTTCCACGAAAAATTTGGCTATCTTACAGCTTGTCCTACAAATGCAGGTACAGGCATGCGTGCAAGCTTTATGCTTCATCTCCCTGCCCTTACCATAACAAACTCAATATCCAACGTATTCTCCTGGGCGAGCAAGCTTTCCCTTGCAGTTCGTGGCGTTTACGGTGAGGGAAGCAAGGCAAAGGGTGCATTTTATCAGCTTTCAAACCAGGTTACCTTAGGTGCAACCGAACATGAAATAATTAACCGCCTCAGCCTGGCTGCCGAGGAGCTTATACAGAAAGAGGAGCTTGTCCGCAAGACCCTTTTCGAGAACAATACCGTAAAAATCACAGACCGCTGTATGCGTTCTTACGGTATTCTTACAAACGCATATGCCCTTACCAGTGACGAGGCGTTCTCTCTTGTGAGCGATGTTCATCTGGGCATTGCATTGGGTATAATAAATAATGTATCACCCGAAAAGCTCTCTCATGTGCTTTTTTCCACACTTCCGGCATCGCTTTCACTTTCCGAATCGGAGGATACCTCCGACCCTATTTCACGTGATGTTTTAAGAGCAAAGCATTTCCGTGAAGAACTTAAAATCTGACTTATGAAAGGATGATTGTTAATGAATGAACATAACTTCACTCAAAAAGCAAAAGAAGCTATCCGTCTTTCCCATCAGGCTGCACAGGAAACGCTTTGCAGCTTTGTAGGCACAGAGCATCTACTTTTAGGTATTCTTGTTGAGGGCAGCTCCTTTGCAGCAAAATTTCTTAACGCTCTTAACATAACCGAGGAAAAGGTCCGTGAAAGAATTGAGCAGACTTCATCTTCTGCATCCGGCTCATTCACAGGCTTTACACCACGTACAACACGCACCCTTCAGCAAAGTGTTTACGAGGCAAAGAAAACCGCTTCTCCCTATATAGGCACAGAGCACATTCTTCTTGCACTTCTGCGTGAAACAGACAGTTTTGCATTCAGAATACTGCTTTCGTTGGGTGTTTCCAAAACTGTTTACAACGACCTTTTAGAGGCGGTTACAAAATCTGCCGGCAACGTAAAGGGCGAAAGCAAGTCAAGCGAGAGCAGTAAAGCCACACCCACACTTAACCAGTTCGGTCGTGACCTTACACTTCTTGCTTCTGAGGACAAATTTGACCCTGTTATCGGCAGAAGCGAGGAAATTGCACGTGTTATTCAGATACTTTCCCGCCGCACAAAAAACAACCCGGTGCTTTTAGGTGAGCCCGGCGTTGGCAAAACTGCAATTGCCGAAGGTCTCGCACAGGAAATTGTGGCAGGCAATGTACCCGAGCTTTTGAAAAACAAAAGGGTGTTCTCTGTAGACCTCTCGGGCATGGTTGCAGGTGCAAAATACCGTGGCGAGTTTGAGGAAAGGCTTAAAAAAGCCATGGAGGAAGTTACAAACGACGGAAACGTTATCCTCTTTATTGACGAAATTCACACCATTATCGGTGCAGGTGCAGCAGAAGGTGCAATCGATGCGGCAAACATTTTAAAGCCTGCTCTTGCACGTGGTGAAATTCAGCTTATCGGTGCAACAACCCTTAATGAGTACCGTAAGTATATCGAAAAGGATGCTGCCCTTGAAAGACGCTTCCAGAGCGTAATGGTAGGCGAACCCACAGTTGAGGATACGGTTGAGATTTTAAAGGGGCTCCGTCCCAAGTACGAGGCTCACCATGGTGTAAAAATTGAAGATAACGCATTAGAGGCTGCTGCAAAGCTTTCAAGTCGTTATATAACAGACCGCTTCCTTCCCGATAAAGCAATTGACCTTGTGGACGAAGCCGCAAGCCGTACAAAGCTGAAAAAATTCACAGCTCCTCCCCACTTTAAAGAGCTTGAGGATAAAATAAAAGCCGTTCAGGCAGAAAAACAGGAAGCCATCAATAATCAGAACTTTGAAAAAGCCGCTCACTTACGTGACGAAGAAAAAAATCTTTCTTCCGAATACGAAACAATGCGTAAGGAGTGGAGCGATAAAAAC
>JAFUJG010000056.1 GCA_017468215.1 Clostridia bacterium
TGTCATACAAGGTAAAATCCTTTGTGTCGAGGCAGGAATAATATATGCACACAGGGCACACGTTATCCGGGTGTGTTGCAGAATACACCATATGAATCTTGCTCTTTCCGTCAGAAACATACTTTGCATAGGGCCTGCAGCCGATTCCCTGAACTGTACTTTTCACAATCTGGAAAGGCTCAACATCAAAGGATATGTTGTCGTTTTCGTCGGGCATTGTAAGACGTGCACAGGTAGGATGCCAGTTAACGCCACGATAACAAAGATAAATATGGCAAGGGTCGTTTTCCATAATAAAGAGCGAAGGATATGTTGTGTTATGGTCAGTTTTCAGCACCTTTTCCTCGCCTAAATCAGTTATATCACACTTGTTTTTCGAAATTCTGTAATAAAAACAAGCCTCGTCCGTATGACGTGAATATATAATCATAATTCTCTCGTCGGGCAAAACAAGGAACGTGGGGTTGTCGTGGTCATCAGGCTGGAAATTTGACCTTACAAGCACCTCTGTCTTTTTGCCCTCGTGAAGCATAATCGCCTTGATGTTTCCGTGAACATCTATACAGCCGATAAACGTTCTGCCTTTGTAAGATATTGCTCTGGGGTCAGCAAACCAACACCAAGCGCCTTCTTTTTCAAGAATATTCATACTCAACCCATCCTTTCATTATTACCTTAATTATAACATTGCCTTAAATTTCCGTCAACAATTAAAAAAGCCCCGACGGACAATCCATCGAGGCTGAAAAAGGCAAAAAAAAAGACAGACAATAATTTCGTTCTTGTCTGTCACTAAAAGGAGGGAAAATGAAAAAAGTTTCGTACCTTTTCGGTACAACTGTAGTATAGCAAAGATATTTACTTTTTTCAATACACGAATAGTTAGAAAATAATTAAATTTATCTCGTATTTTTATGCACATTTCACAAAACGACATCTTTTTCACAAAATAGTATGCAAAACCAAGCCTTTTCAGCAATTACACCTGCTGTTTCAAAGTGTTTTGTCACATTTAGGGGCACAAATCTGCACATGCTTTACTTAAAATGGTGTTGAATTGTGCATTTTTACAGCTTTAAGGTGCGGAGGGTGTTGAGTACAGCTATTACCATAACGCCTACATCGGCAAAAACTGCTTGCCACATATCTGCAAAACCTAATGCGGTAAGCACAAGCACGCCCACCTTCACCGCTATTGAAAAAATAATGTTCTGCTTAACTATGCTAATGGTTTTTTTGGCAATTTTTATGCTTTCTGTAAGCTGCGATATATCATCATTCATAAAAACCACATCGCTTGCCTCTATTGCTGCATCGCTGCCGACTGCTCCCATGGCAATTCCGCAATGGGCACGCTTAAGAACAGGGGCATCGTTTATTCCGTCGCCAAGGTATATAACATTTTCGCCACTCTGCATTATTTCTTCAAGCTTTTCTACCTTGTCGGCAGGAAGCAAGGAATGGTACATTTCGTCAAGACCTGCCCGGTCAAATACGCTCTCTGCACCTTCTTTGCCGTCACCTGTCAGCATTATTACCTTTTTAACGCCAGAAGTTCTGAGCTTTTCAACCGTATCCTTTGCATTAGCCTTCACCTGGTCTGAAACCTTGATTTTGCCGATATATTTTCCGTCTGCCGCAACAAATATGGCACCCTCCTCATTGCAGGATATACCTGCAGTTTCCATAAGAGCCTTATTGCCCACAAAAACCTCTTTTGTACCAATCACTCCGTACATGCCCTTGCCTGCAATTTCCTTAACGTTCTGTGCCTCAAAAAATTCGGTAGCTTTTTCCACAATTGCCTTTGCTACAGGATGATTTGAGTACCTTTCAAGACTTGCGGCATATTTAAGGGTTTCTTCGTCTGTATAATCTGTTACGGAAAGCTTGCCCGTTGTAAGTGTACCTGTTTTATCGGTAACAACTACATCGCATTTTGCAAGCAATTCAAGGTAGTTTGACCCTTTTACAAGCACGCCTCTGCGGCTTGCCGAACCTATTCCGCCGAAGAAGGACAGCGGAACACTGATGACTAATGCACACGGGCACGACACAACCAGAAATGACAATGCCCTCATGACCCACGTTGTAAGCTCGCCGAAAAATATTGGCGGAACAAACGCCACCAGTAGTGCCAGCAGTACTACACAAGGTGTATACACACGTGCAAATCTTGTTATAAAGCTTTCGTACTTACCTTTATTCATTGCCGAATGTTCAACAAGCTCCAGTATTTTTGCAACGGTTGATTCGTCATACTCCTTTGTGGCACGTATCTGTATGGGCGAGTTCATATTCACACAGCCGCTTATAACCAACTGCCCCGCACTTACAAACCTCGGCACGCTTTCGCCTGTCATGGCAGAGGTATCAATATCGCTTTCACCTTCAACGACAATTCCGTCCACGGGGATTTTTTCGCCTGGTTTTACAAGGATAATATCTCCTACTGCAACCTCCTGAGGAAAAACCTCTGTAAACTCACCTTCACGGAGCACAAAAGCTACCTCGGGAGCAATATCCATAAGACTTGATATGGACTTTCGGCTCTTACCCACCGCAATGTTCTGAAAAAGCTCGCCAATCTGGAAGAACATCATTACAAAAACCGCTTCGGGGTATTCGCCTATTGCAAAAGCACCTACCGTTGCCAATGCCATCAGAAAGTTTTCGTCAAATATGCGGCCTTGTGCAATATTCCTTACAGCGCCCCACAGCACATCAAAGCCTACTATAAAGTAAGGCACCAGATACAACGCAGCCTTCCACAAGCCTTCAAGAGGCAAAAATGCCACACCTATAAAAAGCAGTGTTGCCGCTATTATTCTGTACAAATTTTGTTTTTGTCTTCTGCTCATAACTACCTCACTATTCGGCAACGAGGGTCTATCTTTTTTATAACCTTCTGTGCCTCGTCAACAATCCTATCAACTTCGTTTTCGTCACACTCAATCAAAAGCTTCTGTGTCACGTAGCTTACAACTGCACTTTCCACACCTGCTATCTTTTTTATTCCGTTTTCCATATTTGATGCACAAACTGCACAGTCAACCTCGTCAAGCTTAAATACCTTTTTCATAAATAAAATCTCCTTTCCTATTCTCGTTCGGCAAAGCCGAACATATCGCAAATCCCGTAGGGATTTATATCGCATTTGCCACAGGCAAATATATTGCGTGCGAAGCACATATCGTATTGCCGCAGGCAATATGTTTATTCGCTTATATGTTCAAGACCCATTTCAATAATGCTCTTTACATGGTCATCTGCGAGCGCATAAAAAACTGCCTTGCCCTCTTTGCGGTACTTTACAAGCCTTGCCTGCTTAAGTATCCTTAACTGATGACTTATGGCACTCATTGTCATGCCCAGCTCCTCGGCAATATCGTTAACGCACATTTCCTTTTCGAAAAGCGCATACAATATTCTTATTCTGGTGGAGTCACCAAATATTTTATAAAGCTCCGCCAGGTCATATAACAATTCTTCCTCTAACATTTGACCGCCTCCTCATTTTAATAATTGAATAATTGTTCAATCGTTACTTAAAATATAACACCTATTGATATGCTTGTCAATAGGTGTTATGAATTTTTTAATTATCTAACGCAGAGACACATATTGTGTATCCTTTTACATCATAATACATTTCTACTGTAATCTGCACTATTCCTACCAGCTTATAA
>JAFUJG010000057.1 GCA_017468215.1 Clostridia bacterium
CTTCGCACCAACCTTTGTATCTGAAAAGGCTGCGGTTAAAAAATAAATAACAGTGGTGCATCAATAGTAACAAAACGCAGAAAAAAGTAACCGAGCTAATACAAAGGTTGCGGAGTCCAGAGGATGCCTCTGGAGAGTTTTGCTTACTTTGGGTGACGAATCTAAGATTCGTTGACAAACGTAAGTCGCCACCGCAGTGGCGAAACCCGGTCATGCCTATGTTACTCGTCGTCCGCAGACGACGAAATACCTTGCAACGACAACTTGATGTCGGTACTAAAGCAAAAAACAACATAAAACCACACAAATTTTGCACAAAACCACATTTTTTCTCAAAAACCTATTGACAATCCGTTATATAGGTGTTATAATGCTATTGTAAAAAAATAAAAATAAGTATAAATCCAAAATTCTAAACCAAAGGAGAAAACAAAATGGCTACAGAGTACGAAATCAAAAAACAAATTTGCGAAATCGGTAAGAGAATCTACAACAGAGGCATGGTTGCGTCCAACGACGGTAACATCTCTGTTAAGCTCAACGACAACGAATTCCTTTGCACTCCTACAGGCGTATCCAAGGGCTTCATGACTCCCGAATACATCTGTAAGGTTGACGCTGAAGGTAAGGTTCTTCAGGCTTACGAAGGCTTCAAGCCCTCATCCGAAATCAAGATGCATATGAGAGTTTATAAGGAAAGACCCGACGTAATGAGCGTTGTTCATGCACATCCCGTATATGCAACATCCTTCGCTATTGCCGGTATTCCTCTTACAGATCCCATCATGCCCGAAGCAGTTATCGCTCTCGGTTGTGTTCCGATCGCTGAATACGGCACACCTTCCACAGAAGAAATTCCGGATGCAGTTTCCAAGTACCTCCAGTACTACGATGCAGTACTTCTTGAAAACCACGGTGCTCTTGCATTCTCCGATTCTCTTCTCAATGCATACCACAAGATGGAATCCGTAGAATTCTACGCACAGCTCCTTTACCAGTCAAAGATGCTCGGCGGTCCTAAGCCCCTTTCCGAAGCTCAGGTTCAGAGACTTTACGAAATCAGAAGACAGTTCGGTATAAAGGGTAAGCACCCCGCAGACCTCTGTCCTAACGCAAAGCAGGGCAAGCCCAGCTGTCATTCTTGCGGCGGCAACTGCTCATGCGGCGGTCACGCTGATGCTGACGATGCAGCACTTATTGCTGAAATCACAAAGAAGGTTCTCGCATCCCTCAAGTAATAGGATTACATAATAGAGGACTAATATGAGTCACGATATTTCTAAAATCGTCGACAGGGGGATTGCATCCCCAACGTATTGTCGCTACATATTTTGTGCGAACAAAGATGCACGACTTTCCGGCTCGAACCAACGGGTTCTTCGCCTGATTGGTTAAAATTCAATTATTCAAAGAGGAAATTATGAGCCACGATATATCAAAAATCGTCGACAGTGTAGTTAAGGAAGTAATGGAGAAGGGGACAACGGCAGTAAAAAAGCCGACCCACGCTCCGCTTGCAAAAATGACACTTGCGGCGGCAAAAGAACTCATTGAAGCAGTTGAAAAAAAGGCTGCTGAAATGGGCGTCAAGGCTGTTGTGGCGGTATCAGATGCAGGAGGCAATACTATTGCTGTTGAATGCATGGATGACGCATACATTGCCAGCTTCGATATTGCGGTGAACAAGGCGTTTACCGTGGTGTCGCTCAAGATGCCCACAAAAAATCTCGCCGAGCTTGCGGCTCCCGGCGGTTCGCTGTACGGAATTCAGTTCACCAATAACGGCAGAATTGTGATTTTCGGCGGCGGCGAGCCTCTTATGAAGGAAGGCAAGGTTATGGGCGGTCTCGGTGTCAGCGGTGGTACTGCTGAACAGGATACACTCTTAGGCGAATACGGCAGAGATTATTTCGTTAATCATCTGCTCTAAACTACAGAAAACAGGAGAATACAGCAATGGCTATGAATACAAATGATATTGAAGCTATCGTAAAACAGGTTATTGCCAATATCAAGGATGCTCCTGCAACCGCAGCGGCTGCTCCCAAGGCTTCGGGAAATGTTCCCAAGACTGCAAGAGTTGCTATGCTTACAAAGCTTGAAAACTTTGATGTTATCGAATATCCCA
>JAFUJG010000058.1 GCA_017468215.1 Clostridia bacterium
CGCTTTCATAAGCCTTTGCAATCTGTTCGTATACTGACGCAATTTCGGGCTTAAAGTTCAAAAAACGTACTGTCTGGGTTACGTTTTCGTCCTTTCCACAGCCCGAAAGTGTTGTAAGTGCAAGCACAAAGGCAATTAAAATACTGAATTTTTTCATAACAACCCCTCTTTACTTATACGACAAAAGAGATTCATTACGAATCTCTTTTCTGTTGTCGCCTTTTAATAAAAGGATTGCCAATATATTAAATTTTATTCTTTATTAATCAGCTCTGTGTAGGTATTACAAGAACATCCCCTGCATTAATGCTGCTTGTGGTAAGATTGTTTGCTTTTTTTATTTTATAAATAAATTCGCCTGTGGAGCAGTTATCGTCCTTGTATTCGTTAGCGATACTCCAGAGCGTTTCGCCGTAAGAAACTGCATGAGAAGGGCAGTTAACGTATGTTTCGCTGCTCTGGGAGCTTATTGTAAAATATGAAAGACAAAGGCAAACCATAATTGTGCACACGGTGAAGAAAACCATTCTTTCCTTCATGAGACGCTTTTTTGCCGCCTTTCTTCTTTTGTGAAAGTCTAAATAAGAGTGGTACGACGGAACGTGGTCTGTCCAATCGTCGTTAAGTATGGGTGATAAATTGCCTATATATCCAACATTTGTCATTTGTAAATCCGCCTTTCTCCGAACAACTGTTCGCTTTCTCTATCCTTAATATAACAGAACATTTGTTCGATGTCAATATTTTTTTGTAAAATTTTCGAACAAATGTTTGCATTTTTGTTTTTTATGTGTTATACTCATGTTGTAAAGATGAAATTACGGCATTTAAAATAAATTTTTTTATACGGAGGCACAGCTATGGCAGCCAATTTAAGCAAGCAGCAGCAAATACTTGACTTTATCGAACAGCGTACACGTGAAAAGGGTTATCCCCCCACAGTGAGGGAGATTTGTGCGGCAGTGGGGCTTAACTCGCCCTCAACGGTGCACGGCTACATTTCACGTTTGCAGAAGGCAGGTCTTCTTGAAAAGGATGCCTCCTCCTCACGCAGTGTACGTGTTGCAAACAAAAACAACGTAGCCCAGATTACCGAGGCCGACGACACAATACTTTCTGTTCCTGTTATAGGAACTATCAGCGCAGGCTCACCTATCCTGGCTGAGGAAAACATTGAGCGTATGTTCCCCCTTCCTAATGATTTTGCCCGTGGCAGTGATGTTTTTATGCTTAAAATACGTGGTGAAAGCATGATTAATGCAGGCATTTTAGACGGCGACTTTGTTATTGTAAAAAGCCAGAGTGTTGCAAACAACGGCGATATAGTTGCCGCATTAATTGAGGACAGTGCTACCGTTAAAACCTTTTATAAGGAAAATGGTCATTTCCGCCTTCAGCCCGAAAACGATGCTTTAGAGCCTATTATTGTAGATACTGTTGCAATCATTGGCAAGGTTATCGGCGTTTACAGAGTTTTATTTTGCATATTCTTTACTGTTTGGCACTTCTATCTCAGGTGTTGATGTTAACTCTGTATAAATTTCCAGAACTATTCTTTCTCCGTTTTCTCCCTTGTATTCAACATACAGCTCTCTTTCAATTATAATCTCAGCTTTGTTCACCTTCGCTATAGCCGTAGCATCAACCGGCTTAAAATTCACGCTCTCAAAGTTGTTTGCAGCACTTTGGAGCAGGCTCTTTACATAGTCCGACACAGACTCATACCCAACCGAAAAAGTGAAAATAGCATGTTCATCTTCGTATTCCTTTGATAAATCGACCATCTCCTCTTTGTCAAAGGATATTATATTCATCAGGTTGCGAATGTTTCTTTCAGCAGCATCTTTTTCAATGGGGCTTTGATATTTAACCCCCGGATAATTATAGAAATAGGTGTTGTTCCAATAGATGTATGCATTTTCAGCAGTTGAATGTGAATTGGTTTCTGAATCTGTCGTGGTAGCATTTGTTTCCACTTTATAAATAAGGTTTCCCTTATTCAGTCCTTTTATTCCTATTGTTTGGTCAATGGCATTTTGTTTTATACTTTCGCCCTCTGTAATAGTTACAATGGTACTTATGTTCATTCCATATTAGTCAAAGCCTTGTGTTTTTTCGTTAGCCTCATCATAATTGATATTGCGTATTTGTCTGTAATCACGTATACTATTACCAAAAATAATATTGGCAACACACAACAGTATAATAATAATTGATGATACAATATAAACTTTGTTTTTTTTCATATTCTCACCCTTTTACAGTTAAAGCGTGCCGTTTGGCACGCTTTGTTTTTTCATTATGTACCCTGTCCTGTAACTGCAACCTTCAAGGTCATAAAAATAAGCTTGATATCGCCCCAAAAGGTACGCTCTTTAATATATTTTATGTCCATTTCCATCCATTCTTCGAAGGTTATTTTGTCACGGTTGTTCTGTACCTGCCAATAACAGGTAAGACCCGGTGTAACAAGAAGCCTTAATTTAGCGTACTCGTCGTACTGCTCAACCTCCTTGGGAAGTGCAGGTCTGGGACCAACCACGCTCATGTCGCCTTTTAAAATATTTAAAAGCTGAGGAAGCTCGTCAATGCTTGTCTTTCGGATAAATTTGCCTATCCTTGTAATTCTGGGGTCATCCTTAATTTTGAAAACAGGACCGGTCTTTTCGTTCATGTCCTGCAGGTCATCGAGCAATGCTTCGGCATTTACAACCATTGAACGGAACTTGTAAAATTTAAAAACCTTGCCGTTTCTGCCTACACGGTCCTGAGTAAAAATAGGACTTCCGTGAGGGTCGTCAATAAAGATTAAAAGTGCCACAATGCAAAGAGGGATAGACAAAACAATCAAAGCCGCAAGGCTTGCAATTATGTCAAAGGCTCTTTTTGTAGACCAGTAGACTTTTTTCTTTTTTATGTATTCAGTTTTCAGCTCATCACGAAGATTGAGAACTTCTTTTTCTGTTAAAGTACTCATAACAGCCTCCAAACTTATTATTTGTTCGCATACATGTTCATTATATACTATATATCACAAATAATCAAGGTTTTTATAAAAGTTTTTGTCCGTTTATCCTTAGGGTAAATTTCATTCCCAGCTTGTCGGCTGCCTTTCGGCACAGCACCATTCTGCCAAGGAAAATTTCGAAATAGTCCATTACGGTGCACATTGTTATGTCAATCCTGAGCTTTGCCACAATTTCGCATTTTTCCACATCGATTTCAAGGTCGGACTTCTTTACCGCATAGTTTACCCTGTCGTGAATATCAAATGTGGAGGGCTCACGGTTCCGCACTCTGGTATAGATAACATCTGTTTTGTCGGCAATGATAAGTGCCGCTGCAACAGGGTTTACAGGGAAAGCTGTGGACTCGTCATGGTTACCGATTGCGGTTACAATGGTGGAAACGGTTTCGGCATCGGCACCCATGTTTTCAAGAATCCTGAAAGCTATCAGGGCACCGCTTTGTGCATGGTCGATTCGGTTTACCACATTGCCTATATCGTGCAGATACCCTGCAATCCTTGCAATTTCTGCTTCCCTTTGGGAATAGCCGAGCTTTGTCAGTATCATGCCTGCGTTTTCTGCCACCTTTGTAACATGTGCAAAGCTGTGCTCTGTAAATCCCATGGCTTTTAAGGACTCGTCAGCTTTTTTAATATATGCATTAACCTTTTCGTTTTTCTTCACATCTTCGTATGTTATCAGCACTGTTTTCACCTCTTGAAATAATTATAAATATTAAGCGCAAGCTTTTCACTTATGCCCTTTACTTCACACAGCTCCTCTACCGAGGCGTTTTTAATTTTGTCAATGCTATTAAAGTGGAGCATAAGTGCACGGCGTTTGCTCTCACCTATGCCCTCGATTGCTTCCATTTCGCTGCCCAACATTTTTTTCTCACGTCTTTTTCGGTGATATTCAATGGCTGTTCTGTGCACCTCGTCCTGGATATAGGTTACAAGGCGTATTGCACCGCCTGTGGGCTTAAGGTATACCTCACCTTCTTGACTTACAACCCCTCGTGTACGGTGCTTGTCGTCCTTTACCATGCCAAACACAGGTATGTCAAGACCTAAATCCGACAGAACCCCGATTGCACAGTTAAGCTGTGCTATGCCTCCGTCCATAAGAATAAGGTCGGGCAGCTCGGAAAACTTTCCGTCCTTTTCACGCTCCTCGTGGGTAAACCTTCGCATGAGGGTTTGAGTAAGGCAGGCAATATCGTTTGCACCTGCAATGTTTATTTTGAATATTCTGTAGTCACGCTTAGAGGGCTTTCCGTTTTTGAAAACTGCCATGGCGGCTACGTTTTCCTCGCCCGAGGTGTGAGATATGTCGTAGCTTTCGATTCGGTCGGGGATAACCTCCAGCTTTAGTGCCTGGGCAAGCTCCACAAGGGAGTTCATTTTCATTTTTTCTTTTATTTCGGCGGTTTTCATTTTTTCGATATTATGGCGGGCGTTCTTTATTGCCATATCCACAAGGCTTTTTCTGTCGCCACGCTGAGGCACCACAACCCCAACCTTGCTGCCACGCTTTGTGCTCAAAAGAAGGGAGAGAGTGTCTTCAAAGTCGATTTTATGGGAAAGATACACCATTTTGGGCACGTATACGTCCCCTGTATAGTACTGGTCGGCAAAATCGGAAAGAATTTCCTTTTCGTCAAGGGTGCCCTCTCCTTTAATGTCGAAGGAATGTGAGCCTATCAGCTTTCCGCCACGGACACTGAAAAGCTCTACCGAGGCAAGAATATCCTCCGAGGCAACTGCCAGAATATCTGCATCCTCGTTTTTTGCATTAAGCACCTTTTGCTTTTCAGCAAGGTTTTTAAGTGCCTCTATCCTGTCACGGCAGACTGCTGCCTTTTCAAACTCAAAATTTGCTGCCGCCTGATGCATTTCGTCCTTAAGCTTTTCCATAAGCTCCTTATCGTTGCCTGACAAAAACTTGTCAATATCGTAAAACAGCTTTTTGTATTCCTCACCGGTAACCTTGCCGCTGCAGGGTGCAATGCACTTGCCCATGGAGTGATAAAGGCAGGGTCTTTCCTTGCCAATATCACGTGGGAAGCTTTTTTTACAATGTGCAATTTTAAAAACGTCTTTAACTATATCAAAGGTTTCGTTAATGGAAAAGCCTGTGGGATAAGGCCCGAAGTACTTTGCTCCGTCCTGCTCTATACGGCGGACAAAAAGCATTTTGGGATATTCCTCATTGGTGGTCAGCTTTATATAGGGATAATGCTTGCCGTCCTTAAGGAGGATGTTGTACTTGGGGGTGTGCGCCTTGATCTGGCTTGCCTCCAGTACCAGCGCCTCGAACTCGCTCTGGCAGACGATCACATCAAAGTCGAAGGCATGGGCGATCATCTGGGTGACCTTGTTGTCGTGGGGCACCCCCTCGCGGAAGTACTGGCTGACACGGGTGCGCAGCCGCTTAGCCTTGCCGATGTAGATGATCTCGTCGGCTTTGTCCCGGATGATATACACGCCGGGCAGCAGCGGCAGC
>JAFUJG010000059.1 GCA_017468215.1 Clostridia bacterium
ACGGACTAATACTCCGAATGCATCTTGTGCTCCTTGACATTGTCAACCTTAACAGGGCGGAAGGTTCCAAGTCCCACATGTAAGGTTAAAAATGCAAGACGGACTCCCATGTCTTCAATTTCCTTTAACAATTCGGGTGTAAAGTGAAGCCCTGCTGTAGGTGCAGCGGCACTGCCCTCGTTCTTTGAGTACACCGTCTGGTACATTTCCTTGTCCTCTAATTTAGCCGTAATGTATGGCGGAAGGGGCATCTCGCCCAATTCTTCCAGCACGTTTTCAAAAAGCCCTTCGTAAAAGAACTCAACCATTCTGTTGCCTGTGGGCAAAACCTCTTTGATTTCGGCAACAAGCTTACCGTCACCGAAAATCACCCTTACGCCTTCCTTTGCACGTCTGCCGGGTTTTAAAATAACCTCCCACACATTCTGGCTGTGGCGAGTAAGGAGCAAAAACTCCATGGCGGCACCTGTGCCCTCTTTAACGCCGTAAAGCCTTGCAGGAATAACCCTTGTGTCATTAAGTACCAGGCAGTCGCCCCTTTTAAGGTAGTTTTTCACATTGTAAAAATAATCGTGTCCGACCTCGCCCGTTTCCTTATTTATTGTCATAAACCTTGCCGATGCACGGTCAGTTAGCGGATGCTGCGCAATCAGTTCCTCGGGCAGGTAGTAGTCAAATTCTTCTGTATTCATAGTCCGGTATCACTCCACTGTGTATCATCATATATTGTATCGTCTTCAATTTCTTCGGTGGTTTCGTCAGGAAGTACTGTTTCCTCCTCGGGATATAACACATCCTCGCCTCCCACTTCGGGTACAACAAAGCTGTTTTCCTTTATTTCAATATCGGTGAAATAAAAGGAGAGTATATCCTTATAGGTGTAGCCCTCAACTGCCATGGAGTACGCACCCCACTGGCTCATGCCCACAAGGTGCCCCCAGCCGTGACCGTTAAAGGTGTAAGATGCATATCCTTGTGCAGGGCGTTCAACCTCAACTGTTTCATAAGGTATTGCCTCAAGACCTGTGCCTGTTAATGCATAGGCAGGATTGGTAACCTGTTTTACACCCTCTGCTGTAAGCACATGATACGTAACAGTCTCAAGCTGTGTTTCAACTGTAGCCTCACTTGCATGCTTTTCAATGGTGTATGCCTGGCTCTTTAAGGATAAAACCGTTCTTGTGCTTGTTTTGGTAACAGTTTTTTCGCCCTCAGTGCCCACAAAGGTAAGCTTTATAACACCGTTGTTTTCGCTCATTTCATCAATGCGTATATCAAGAAGCTCACCTACACCCATCCGTCTTGTGTTGAGGATGTTTTCAATTTCGCCCTTGGTATAGGTAACGCTCCAGTTGTAATAGGTGGCATATTCCTCTTTTTCGTAAATATCCTTTTTACCACGGAGATACCCTTCCGCACTTACCCATACGTTTTCGCTGTTCTCGGTATAACCGCCGTCACAGGAGAAGTAAAAAAGCGGCACAACCTTGCCCTTGTAGGTTACAAGAACACCTGCTGTTTCCTGTACTGCCTTAATAGTTTTTGTACCCTCTGATGAGGTGCCTCTGTACACCTGGCAATCCTGTGTGGTGCAGATGTCAAAACCGTAGGAGGAATGCTTGCCCAGATTTTTAATGGCAAAGTTGCGGGCACAAACAGCCTGAGCCTTAAGTGCCTCCATAGGCCAGGATACGCTCATTTCACAGCCCAGCACGCTTGCAAGGTATTCCTCGGTGTTTACAATGTTTATTACGGTAACCTTGTCGGTATCGCAGCTCACCTCGAAGCTGCCGCGGTACTCGCTGTTATTAAACTGCATCAGCTCCGTGCTTTCAAGCCTTAAGGGTGATGTTGTGGGTGCAAAATAGTCACTTGTGAGCATACCCTGCACAGCATTTATGGAAAACTTTGTTTTTGCAGGGATGGTCATTATGTAAGACGAGTACGCCGCATCGATAATATCGATAGGTGCATCGGAATAAAACCACGCCGTGCTCTGTGCACTGCTGCCGTAGCTCAGCCCTACTCTTAAGGTATCTGTATAAAATATTTCATCTGCCGATATATTATTGCCAAAGCTCATAAAAATCAGACAGATAATAAGAACTAACGAAATTTTTCTCATGTTTACCGCCCTTGTTTTGTTTTTTTGAGGTTTTTCGATACAAAATCACAAAAACCCTATTTATTATACTATAGATTCGGTAAAATAT
>JAFUJG010000060.1 GCA_017468215.1 Clostridia bacterium
ACAGGCGTGTGGACATTATGCTTGAAAAAGGTCTGTGCGATGAGGTGCGGCGTGTGATTGAGCCAATGAGGGATAAATGCACAACGTCACTTGCAGGTATAGGCTATAAAGAGGTGCTGATGTACTTCGACGGCGATATTTCATACGAGGAAATGTCAGAACTTATAAAGAAACGCTCGAGAAATTATGCTAAAAGACAGCTCACCTGGTTCAGGCGCAATGAAGAAATATGCTGGCTTGAAGGTGAGAATGCAGCTTGTCGGGCCATTGAGATAATAAAAGAAAGGATTGTTACAAATGAAAACAGCAACTAATTTACAGGATGTATTTTTAAATCAGGTGAGAAAGGACCATACTCCCATCACAATTTTCCTTGTGAACGGATATCAGCTCAGAGGTATCGTAAGAGGCTTTGATAACTATATTATTATTCTTGACTCGGACGGAAAGCAGCAGATGGTTTACAAGCATGCTGTTTCTACAATCAGTCCTTTGGTGCCTGTGAGATTTGTGGCGGCAGAGGCGGAAGAAGTAAATGACTAAGAAAATTAATTCCATAATTGCAATAATTCTTGTCTGTGCCATAGCAGTTGTTTTTGTAAACTTCTTCAGAGAGGAAAATTCTCCCTATGTGAAGTATACTGCCAGAGTTGGAACATACGTTGTCTCCACCGAGGCTGATGCTCTTGTTGTGAGGGAGGAGTATATAATTGAGCCTGACCTTACAGGTGTTATGGAGCCTTCGGTTTCTGAGGGCGAAAGGGTTTCGGCTTATTCAAGGCTTGGTGCAGTTATAACAGGTGACATTGACCCGGGTAAGGTTAATGAGCTTAACGCTCTTAATCACGAGATAGACACCCTTACCGCAACCTTGAGCGAAGCAGGCATACTTACCATTGCCGACGATAAGGTTGACAGCACATTGGATTTGTCGTTGGGTAACCTCAGGTATGCATCTGCAAAAAATGATACAGGCAGTGCGGTGCTTCAGGCGGAAAACGTAAAGATACTTTCCGAGCGAAAGGCAGGCATAACATCCTCCTCCATTGCACAGGTGCGGCTTGGCGACGCAACTGCTCAGCGTGATGCAATTGCCGCATCCTTAGGCGGTGCACATAAGGCTATTTATGCTCCCATGGCAGGACTTTACAGCGATAATATGGATGGGTTGGAGGAAACTCTTACCGTTGGTGTTGTGAACAGTATAACACCTCAGCTTATTGACGATGCCTTTACTCAGTTAGGTAATACTACACCTAAGGGCCTGTGTAAAATTGTCAACAACTATAAGTGGTATATTGTTTTTAACCTTTCTCAAGAGGATTGTCGGGGGCTTAGTGTAGGCAACAGCTATACAGTAAACTTCAAGCAGTTGAACGAGACCTATATGACAGGCACGGTGAAATATATTTCGCCTGCCGATGAAAATGGAAAATGTGCAGTCTCCATGCAGTTTGATAAGCATATTGATAATTTCACTTCTATAAGAGAAACAAAGGTTGAAATTTGTAAGGAAACTTATACAGGCATTTATATCCCTCGAAATGCTGTAACCGTTAACGGTGTGCAGGGTGTGTGGGTGCAAAATGAGGTTTCTCTTGATTTCAGAAGCATAGAAGAAGTTTACCGCAGTGACGATTTCCTGCTTGTAAAGGAAAACGCGCCCGGTCAGGGTGGACACAGCAATATTGCACTTTATGACAATATTGTTCTCAATCCCGATAAATAGGTGAGATTATGACTGAACCTTTAAAAATTAAAGGCATTGTTGTCAATAGTGCCCAATGGGGCGATAATGACAAAATGCTCACTCTGCTTACAAAGGAAAAGGGTGTTATAAGTGTTGCCGCAAAAGGCGTAAAGAGCATAAAAAACAAAAACTCACAGGGGGTTATGCCCCTTTGCTATTCGGATTTTGTTCTGAACGACCGAGGCGAGGCTTATTCTCTTGTTTCGGCAGATTTGATTGAGAGCTTTTATAAGCTTCGTGAGGATGTTACTTCTCTTGCTTACGGTGTGTATTTTGCACAGCTGGCAGCGTTTACAGTGGGCAGGAATAATTATGCTGAGGATGAACTGAGGCTTTTGCTTAATACGCTCTATCTTCTGTGCAAAGACCCCTCACGATGTGACACTTTAAAATGTGTTTTCGAAGTGAAAATCTGTGAATATGCAGGCTTTGCCCCTTACGTTGACAGCTGTGCCTGCGGAAGCGATGGTGAATACTTTGATATCAGCACAGGCGAGGTGGTATGCTCGCTTCACAGAACTCCCACCTCAAAGCAAATGAGCCCGGGGGCACGTGCAGTTTGTCAGTATGTGCAGAATGCAGAGCTGAAAGAGGCACTTGGTTTTGACACTCCGGCTGCTATTGCCCGTGAATTGTCCGAAATTATCGAAGCTTTTATGACCAGGCAGTTGGGACGATTGCCTAAAGGCTTGGAGTATATTAATAAAATTATATAAAGATTTTTTAAGGAAGGAATGATACAAAATGAAAGAAAAGTTTGTTTATCACTCACCGGCTAACGGATATCCCGAGTGGAACAACAACCCGGAAATTACGCATATAAATGCACTTCCGGCACGTGCAACACTTGTGGCGTACGATACCTTGGCAGAGGCTAAGGCTCTTAACCGTGACGCATCCAAAAGAAAAATCAGTCTTAACGGAGAATGGAAGTTCAATTTTGCAAAGAACCCTGCAAGTGCTCCTACAGACTTTTATAAGGAAGACTACTGCGTTGATGCATGGGACAACATAAAGGTTCCCTCCAACTGGCAGACCGAAGGCTATGACTATCCTCAGTACACAAACACACGTTATCCCTGGAGCGAGGCTGAGCCTAAACTTACACCTCCCTATGCACCCGAGGGCTATAACCCTGTGGGCAGCTATGTGACAGTTTTCAATGCAGATGCTTGGGACGGCAAGAGCCCTGTTTCCATTCATTTTGCAGGTGTTGAATCCTGCTATTATCTGTGGGTTAACGGCGAATTTGTAGGATTTTCAAAGGATACCTTCTCTCCTCACGAATTTGACATCACTCCCTACATCAGAAAGGGCGATAACCGCATTGCAGTAAAGGTGCTCCGTTGGTGTGACGCTTCCTGGCTTGAGGACCAGGACTTCTGGCGTTTGGCAGGTATTTTCCGTGAAGTATATGTTGAGTATACAAACCCTGTGGCTGTATATGATGTTTTCTATAAGACAAATCTCAGCGAAAACTTCGATTGTGCCGATATCGACATTGATGTAACCATCAGAAACGTTGACGGTGCAAAGAAGAATGTAACTGTTTACGCAGAACTTTTTGATGGTGAAGACACCGTTGTAAGAATAGTGCTTCCCGTAGCGTTGACAGGTGAGGAGTTTGAAAAGGTAACTCTTGACTCCAAGGTTGTTGCACCCAAGCTGTGGAGTGCTGAATACCCCAACCTTTATACACTTGTTGTGTCTCTTTCCGAAGACGGCGAGGAAACACACTTTGTATCAAACCGTGTAGGCTTTGTTAAATACGAGATAAAGAACGGTCTTATGCTTGTAAACGGTAAGGAGATAATGTTCAAGGGCGTTAACCGCCATGACTTTACATGCGACCATCTCCGTGCAACAACATATGAAGACCTTATGCACTCTGTGCTTATGATGAAAAAGTACAACATCAACTCTGTACGCTGCAGCCATTACCCCAACAATCCTTTGTGGTATGAGCTTTGCGACGAGTACGGCTTGTATATGATTGACGAAACAAACCTCGAAACTCACGGTACATGGCACTACGGACAGCGAGAGGAAGAAGAAACACTTCCTGCATCACGTCCCGAATGGAGAGAAGCAGTTGTTGACAGAGCTTGCACAATGGTTGAACGTGACAAGAACCATGCATCTATCTGCATGTGGTCCTTGGGTAACGAATCCTTTGGCGGTCAGAACTTTGTGGAAATGCGTGAGGAAATCCTTAAGAGAGACCAGAGCCGTGTTATCCATTACGAAGGTACATGCCATTTCCGTCGCTTTGAACATGCAACAGATGTTGAAAGTGAAATGTATACACGTCCCTGGAACGTTCTGGGCAACATTAACCGCAACAACGACAAGCCCTTTATCCTTTGCGAGTACTCCCACGCTATGGGTAACTCCTGCGGTGGCTTGCATGACTACTGGAAGCTGTTCTATACATACCCCTCCTTACAGGGCGGCTTTATCTGGGACTGGATTGACCAGGCTATAAGAACAACATCTCCCGAAGGCAAGGAATATCTTGCGTACGGCGGTGATTTCGGCGATACACCCAACGACGGTACATTCGCAGGTAATGGTCTTCTTTTTGCAGACGGTCAGGTTACACCCAAGCTTATCGAAACAAAGAAGTGCTATCAGAACATGTGGTTTAAGGATGCCGATATCATAAACGGCAGAGTAAGAATACATAACCAGCATCTTTTTGCAAACCTTTCTGACTACGACTTTA
>JAFUJG010000061.1 GCA_017468215.1 Clostridia bacterium
TACGTAAATTGTAACATCCTCGCCCTTTTGGGGGAAAAGGTTTATACCATTTACAAATGCAGACTGTGTTTTTTGGTCAAAGCTGTATCTTACGTTCAATGCCTCTGCTACCGAGGATAAGGGAACATAGGCAGTTTCATCACGGAAAATCATGTTGCTGTCTACCTGTACGCCGTCAATTTCAAGCTTTGTTGCAGATGCAGTAATGCCTGTTATAAGGATGGCGCAAAGAAGAATTGAAATAAGCTTTTTCATTGTTTTCCTCCTTTTATTTGTTCACAAACATATTCGGCAATGGAAAGTGCACCGAAATCGTTGGGGTGTGTACGGTCTAAATCGGGTGAGTGGTAGAAAAGATTTTCTGCCTCATCACCCATTTTTGCGTAAAGGTCTGTGGTAAAGCTATGAAGGTCAATGCATTTTGTGCCTAAAGCCTTTGCCGCTTTTTTTGCCGCATCACGCCAAGGGTCAAGATAGGTATTTATTTTATTGTCAATATAAATAAGTCGGTTAATAGGGGTGCAGATAATAAATTCTGCATCTTTTTCCTGTATAAGATTACCTATTTTTATAAGGTTTTCAAAGTAG
The DNA here is from genome assembly GCA_017468215.1 of Clostridia bacterium. GTDB lineage: Bacteria > Bacillota > Clostridia > UMGS1883 > UMGS1883 > RGIG1927. The sequence continues at coordinate 589 of JAFUJG010000061.1, forward strand.
CCACCGTCGGCATCAAGCCAAGCTTGCTTCTGGTCGTTATGACCGAACTGACAAAGGACAAGGTCGCCTTTTTTTACCTGCTCCAGAACAGGCAACAGGTGACAGTCCAGGCAGTTTTTTGTGTGAGTACCCTGCTCGGCATGGTTGCTTACGGCATATGCCGTTTTAAGAAACTTCGGCAACGCCTGCCCCCATCCGCCGCAGCGGTGGATGGGAGAAGTGCCGATATGTGTTTGGTTGCATACTGTGGAATCCCCAAGTGTGTATAATACCGGATAGCTTTTTGGCTCAATTGCCGCCTCAAGCTTTACATCACCGTCCCAAAAAATTTCGTAGGATTCATCACGGTAATTATCCTGCTTCTGAAAATCCGCATTGCGGATAGCAACGGCAAATTCGCTTCGCATTGTTTCGCCCTTTGTCATCTTTTGGGAATGATACAGAAAGTGACGGTGGTTTCCGAAAAGACTAAAGCTTGTGTCGGAGAGTGCCTCGATACAAACCGTCAAGCGATATTCGCCTGCAGGAAGGTTTTCGAAATTTATGCTCATTGAACCTTACCTTCCTTTGTAACTGTGCTGTAGGGCGCTATTGTAACTATAGAGGAGCCTATCTTAACGCTCTTGTATTCGGGCGAATTGTTGAAAATACGTGTGTGAGTGCTGTTTTCGAATACATAAACATCAGATACTATGCTTGTAAGTGCCATGTATTCCTTTGTTTTAAGAAGTCCCTGCTCGTTTGCATTTGCACTGAACAGCTCGGCACACTTGTTGGCACCTGCAAAGGATATATGAAGCTTGTCTGCCATTGTGTTTGAGTTGTAATCCCAGAGCTGATAGTTCTGAGATACGAAGGGTCTGCCCACTGATGCAAAATAGTTGCCTGCAAGGTCATAAAGGTTAACAAAGCTTACGCCTGTTTCCTTTGCAACATCTTCAACTGCGTTGAAAAAGCCGCCGTTATTGCCGTTGGGCTTTTCAAAGTCGCCTGCGTTGCCCCACGAATAGCCTACAGAGGGCTGAGGCTTTACAAGAATAACCTTTATGCCCTTTGCCTGAGCCTGTGAAATCATATCCTTAAGAGCATTTTTCATTGTGTCGTGAGTTTTATCATCACGGTTACGGTCGTTAATACCAAACTGGATAA
>JAFUJG010000062.1 GCA_017468215.1 Clostridia bacterium
ACAATTGTTGATATTCCTTTGCGTCTGCCGATAGCCTTTGCATAGGTTTCAACAACGCCGTTATTACAAACATGGATAATAGGCTTAATATGAGCAACTGTGCCTACTGCGGCTGACGCACCGGATATTCTGCCGCCACGGCGAAGATATTCGAGAGTGTCAAGACATGCATAGATTTTAATCTTTTCCTTAAGCTGTTCAAGCTTTTCGTAAATTTCCTTTGCAGAAAAGCCCATATCACGAAGCTTTACTGCCTCACGCACAAGAAGGTTTTCGCCAACTGTTGCAGAGAGCGAGTCAACAAGATAGCAGTTTTCATAGTTGCACATGCTTTTTGCTAAAACAGCACCCTGGAAAGTGCCTGACAGCTTAGAGGATACAAAAACGCCTACAACGTCATCACCTGCATTTTTACATTCTTCAAACAGCTCTAAAAAGTCGGCTGTTGTTGGTTGGCTTGTTTTGGGGGAATCGGTGCGCTCTGTAAGCATTTTGTAGAAATCATCTTTTGTAATGTTTACATTTTCTTTGTATTCGTCCTCACCGAAAAGGACAGAAAGAGGAATGCAGGTGATGTTCATTGTCTCCAGCTCGTGGGGTTCGAAATCGGCTGATGAGCCTGTTATAATACGTATCATAGTAAAAATCTCCTTAATTAGTGTTTCAGCACACTGTGTGCTGTTATATTTAACGGCGGAATTAACCGCCGATTAAATTTAGTTTTTAATTCCTTCAAAAAGGCAGTTCAGACCAAAGGTAAGCTTTGCGATTGCATCGTCTTTTGATAAGCCACGGTTTACAGCGTCGGCATTAAAGCCACGAAGGAAGCACCATAGGGAATAGGAAAGCATTTCAGAATCTACATTTTTAAGCTTGCCTGTTTCCTTGCCGAATGTTATAAGCTGTTCAATTTTGCCCTTCCACCATGTATAGTTCGAAGCAGAATACGAGTCAAACTCGAACATATACTGACTGAAACGGTTTTTAATATCATATGTGTTTATAAGCACATTAACACAAACATCGGTAACGTAGCCAAAAAAGTCAGCATTGATATCTTTATCGGTGGAAAAGCTTTCATGCATGCCTTGGGCAGCACGGTTATAAACCGCCTCTAAAACCTCGTCAATGTTATGAAAACGGTTGTAGAACACACGGTTGGTAACACCAAGCTCCTTTATTATCCTGCGAACATTGATGTCCTTTGTGCCGTCTTCCATTGCAATACGCTCGGTAACGGCTATTATTTCATCAGAAATGGAGTCATGAATTAAATTATCCATTACAAATCTCTCCTTCAGCACACACTGTGCTGGAAATAAAATAACATAATTGTTTCTTTTTGTCAAGTATTATTTGACAATAGTTTAACAGAGTTTTATAATGATAAATAAGCATTTATTTATGGTTAAATAGGTTTTTGCATAGGAAGGATGTGTGCATTGTTATGCAAAGATATTTATTTGTACACTTTAAAGAGAAAACATCACCTGATGGTGAGCAGGTTTATTTTGCTGTAAGTAACGACGGCTTTAACTGGGAAGCACTTAACGGCGGTGAGCCTGTACTGTGGGCATACTACGGTGATAAAGGCGTCAGGGATTTTACAATAACAAGATGTAACAACAAGTTTTATATTATTGCTACCGACCTGAGCTTATCCTACGGAATGCGTAATCAGTACAAGCACTCCTGGGAAGAAATTTCAAAACATGGCAGCAAGTGCTTTTCTGTATGGGAAAGCGAAGACCTTGTTAACTGGAGCGAGCAAAGGCTTGTTAAAATTGGTGACGAGCACTTTGGCTGCATGTGGGCACCTGATGTTATTTTTGACAAGGAAAAGGGTGACTACATTTTGCATTGGTCCTCAAGCCATGATTGTAACAGTTTTAAGGAAAAGGGCATTTATTACTCACGAACAAATGATTTTGAGCAGTTCACATATCCTGAGGTTCTGCATCGCAGAGAGGGCAGAGATATTATAGATTCTGCCATGTATGAGGAGGACGGAGTTTACTATCTTTTTGTAAAGGACGGTCATCCAACAACTATTGTAATGCTTAAGAGCAGTTCCCCCACAGGTCCGTGGGAAAGGGTAGAAGCCTTTGATGAAAGCATGAAAGCAATTGAGGTTGGTTTGTACGAAGCACCCACCGCAGTTAAAATGGACGATGGACGTTGGGCACTGTTTTTGGACTATTACGGCCGCCCGGGAAAGGAACAGGGTTATATCCCTTTTATGAGCGACGAAATTAAATCGGGTGTATTTAAACGAAGCGACGAAAGCTTTTCCTTCCCATACGGATTCAAGCACGGTACAATACTTGCAATAACAGATGAAGAATACGAAAGAATGAAAAATCACGACTGGACAAACGTTCCGGATAGGAGATAGTATTATGAGCGAAGTTTTTGAGCTGTGGCAAAACGGCACCACAATGACTTATTATGCTCCCTTAAATAAAACAAGTCGTGGTGCAGTTGTAATTTTCCCCGGTGGAGGCTACTGGGGTAGAGCTGAGCACGAGGGTAAAAGCTATGCACGTTTCTTAAACGACCACGGTATAAGTGCATTTGTGGTAGACTATCGTGTGCATCCTAACCGTTTTCCACTTCCTTTACTTGATGCAAGGCGTGCGGTAAGGTATGTGCGATATTTTGCCGACAAATTCGGCATTGATAAGGACAAAATTGCTGTTATGGGGTCTTCTGCAGGAGGGCACCTTGTAAGCATGCTTTGTACATATCGTGAAAAGGTCGAAGGCGAAGGTGTTGATACCATAGACAATGAAAGCTTTTGCCCTGATAAGCAGATACTTTGCTACCCTGTTATCAACCTTTACGACGAAAAAATAACCCATATTGGCTCGGGTGATGCTCTTGTGGGCGACAGCTTGACAGAGGGCGGCGATGTAATGATGCGTATGAAGCTCAGTGCAAACCTTACTGCAGACGAAAATACTCCCGAGGCGTTTATGTGGCATACCTTTTCTGACGAGCTTGTAGATGTGCAGAATACTTTGCAGTATGCATCAAGGCTCAGGCAGGTGGGCGTGTGTGCGGAGGTGCATATTTATCCCTACGGCAGGCACGGCTTAGGGCTTGCAAATGAAGAAAACAGAGTTGAGACGCATGTTGCCGCATGGGGTGACGCACTTATAAAATGGATACAACTTATGGGATGGTGACATTATGAAAATTAAAGATATTAAAGACGGAATAAAGGACGGATTGCCCATAGCCTTGGGTTATTTTTCGGTTTCGGTTGCTTTTGGCGTATCGGCAGTAGGTGCCAATGTGCCCTGGTGGGGTGCAACACTTATATCCCTTACGAACTTAACAAGTGCCGGTCAAAAGGCAGGCGTTGATGTTATGGCTGTGGGCGGAAGTATACTTCTTATTATACTGACAACCCTTATTATTAACATGCGGTATTTCCTTATGGGGGTTTCCATGAGCCAGAAGGTAGAAGAAAAAATGCCCATATGGCAAAGGCTGTTAGTGGCTTTTGGTATAACCGATGAAATTTATGCTGTGAGCATGGGCAGGAAAAACGACCTGACGGGGGCATATATGGCAGGATTGATTATTCCGCCTATTTTCGGCTGGACAGGAGGTACGCTCCTTGGCTCTGTTGCAACAAATTTTATGCCCGAGATATTGGCTGAGGCTATGGGTATAGCTCTTTACGGTATGTTTATTGCAGTTATTGTGCCCCCAAGCAAGCAAAGCAAAAAGGTGTTTGCTGCAGTAATACTGGCGATTTGTTTAAGTGTTATATTTACGTATCTTCCGTATCTTAACAGACTTGAAACAGGCTGGGCAGTAATTATTATAACAATTGTTGTAAGCAGTATTGCCGCAACGGTATTTCCTATAAAGGAGGAAGCTGACAATGAGTAATTCATATATTTTTGCATCAATTGCGGCAATGGCTTTGACAACATATTTTGTGCGTATGCTTCCCATGGCAATTTTCAGAAAAAAGATTGAAAACAGATGGATTAAGTCCTTTTTGTACTATGTACCCTATGTGGTGCTTTCTGCAATGACATTTCCTGCAATTTTCACGTCAACAGGCTCGGTTTTAGGTGCAAGTCTGGGCTGTGCTGTAGCCATAATGCTTGCATATTTTAACAAAGGATTGTTAACTGTTGCAATAGGTGCCGCAGGCATGGCGTTTATTGTGCAGTTTGCAGGAATGTGAGGAAAAAATGAAAATCTTAATTATAAGACACGCAGACCCCGACTACTCAATCGATTCTTTAACGCCAAAGGGCTGGGTTGAGGCGGAATGTCTGTCTGAAAAGCTTGTAAGAATGAATATAAAATCCTTTTATACCTCTACTTTAGGCAGAGCAAAGGATACGGCTTCCCTTACCTTAAAAAAGCTGAAAAGAGAGCCTGACGGCGTTTTTGAATGGCTTAAGGAGTTTCCGCCCACTATTATAAGACCCGACTGCGGAAAGGCAATTGCCTGGGATTGGCTTCCTGCCGACTGGACAAATGTAAATGAGTTTTATGATAAGGATAAGTGGGGCGACGTTCCCACAATGTCAGAAGGCAAGGTGCGGGAAGAATATGACAGGGTAACAAATGAGCTTGATAAGCTGATTGCAAAGCACGGATACATACGTGAAGGTAACTATTACCGTGCCGAAAAGCCTAACATGGAGACCATAGCAATTTTCTGCCACTTTGGCTCAGGCTGTGTGCTTTTAAGCCATTTGCTCGGTGTATCGCCTATGGTATTATGGCATGGACTTTGTGCGGCACCATCATCTGTGACAACTCTTACAACAGAGGAAAGACGAGAGGGTATTGCCTCCTTCAGAATGAATAGCTATGGTGATGTGTCGCATTTGTATGCAAAAGGCGAGGAAAGTGCCTTTGCTGCAAGATTTTGCGAAATGTTCACCAATACCGACGAAAGACACGACTGAAAAAGAGGTTGTTGCATAATGAACAGGTCCAGTAAAAACGGACAATAGAAAAAAAGGACCCCCTATGGTATGATAAAACCATAGGGGGTTTTGTTATGCCAAGAAAATATGAAAAAGTACAAGATTTGTTAGCCATTGTAAAACAATTGATTAGTGAA
>JAFUJG010000063.1 GCA_017468215.1 Clostridia bacterium
CTTGTAGAAAGAACTCTTGTTCCCACAAGAAATGCTCTCCGTGATGCAGGTCTTAGTGCAAACGAAGTTGATAAAGTTCTTATGGTAGGCGGTTCCAGCCGTATTCCTGCGGTAAACGAAGCTGTAGCAAAGCTTATCGGCAAAGAGCCTCACAAGGGTATTAACCCCGATGAGTGCGTAGCTATCGGTGCTGCTATTCAGGCAGGCGTACTTGCCGGCGATGTTAAGGACATCGTTCTTCTTGACGTAACACCTCTTTCCTTGGGTATCGAAACTCTCGGCGGTGTTTGCACACGTCTTATTGAAAGAAACACAACAATCCCCACACAAAAGAGCCAGATATTCTCCACAGCTGCCGACAATCAGCCTGCAGTTGACATCCATGTATTACAGGGTGAAAGAGAATTTGCTGCACAGAACAAAACACTTGGTAACTTCCAGCTCACAGGTATTGCTCCTGCACCCCGTGGTATTCCTCAGATTGAAGTTACATTCGATATTGATGCAAACGGTATCGTAAATGTTTCTGCTAAGGACCTTGGTACAGGTAAGGAACAGAAGATTACAATCACAGCCTCCGGCAACCTTTCCGAGGACGAAATCAACAAGGCTGTACAGGAAGCTGAACAGTTTGCCGAAGAAGATAAGAAGCGTAAGGAAGATATTGACACAAGAAATAACGCAGACCAGATGGTTTACCAGTGCGAGAAGGCTCTCGGCGAAGTAGGCGACAAGATTACCGAAGACGAAAAGAGCGGTATCCAGACTGAAATTGATAAGGTTAAGGAAGCATTGAAGGGCACAGATACAGAAAAAGTTAAGGCAGCTGTTGAAGAACTTACAAAGAAGTTCTACGAAATTGCTCCCAAGATTTATCAGCAGCCCAATGGGGAAGGTGCTGCACCCAATGCAGGCGGTCCCAACGCTGACGGCGTATACGATGCCGAGTTTACACAGGACGACAATCAGTAATTTTTAAAAATAAAACGGGAAAGTCGGGCAGAAGTGTCCGACTTCCTCGTGCGTAAGGCAGGGTGACATAATTGGCTGATAAGAGAGATTATTATGAGGTGTTAGGTATTGAAAAAGGCGCAAGTGCCGATGACATAAAAAAAGCATACAGAAAAATGGCTAAACAATACCACCCCGATTTAAATAAAGACAATCCGGATGCGGCAGAAAAATTCAAAGAGGTAGGCGAAGCATATTCTGTTTTATCCGACCCCGACAAAAAAGCACGATACGACCAGTTCGGTCATGCAGGGGTTGACGGTAATGCAGGCGGCGGCTACGGCGGAGGCTTTGGCGGCTTTGACGGTTTCGACATGGGCGATTTAGGCGATATTTTCGGTTCGTTCTTCGGTGGCGGCTTTGGCGGAGGTGCAAGAACAAGAAACGCTCCCCAAAAGGGCAGAGACATCCGTGCAAGAATAGAGCTAACCTTTGAAGAAGCAGCATTCGGCTGTAAAAAAGAGGTTAAGGTTTCAAGGCTTGAAAACTGCGAAGCCTGCGGCGGCAGCGGTGCAAAGGTAGGCACAAAGGCTGAAAACTGCCCCCGATGCGGAGGTCGTGGTCAGATAAGAAGTGTGCAGAACACCCCCTTCGGACAGATGCAGACAAGCACAACCTGTCCCGAGTGCCGAGGTAAGGGTACTGTTATAAAAGAAAGATGTACCACCTGTCAGGGGGCAGGAAAAAGCCGTATTTCGGACAAAATATCCATAAACATTCCCGCAGGCGTGGACGAAGGTCAGTCCCTTAGGGTGCGTGCCAAGGGCGATGCAGGTGAAAACGGCGGCCCCAACGGTGATTTGTATGTAACTGTCAGCATACGTCGTCACGCAATCTTTGAACGAGACGAATTTGACGTATATGTTGATATTCCCATTTCCTTTGTGCAGGCTTCTCTTGGTTGTGAGCTTGAAGTGCCTACCCTTAACGGTAAAAAAACACTTTCCGTTCCCGAAGGCACACAAAGCGGTACAAAGTTCAGAATGAAGGGCGAGGGTATAGCATACCCAAACTCAGGCGCTAAGGGTGACCAGTACGTAACCGTAAACGTTGAAATACCCAAAAATCTTTCCCAAAAGCAGCGAGAGGCTCTCATGAAGTTTGCTGAGGAAACAAATGAGAAGAACTACAATCAGCAGAAAAAGTGGAGCAGTAAGCTTAAGGATTACTTTAATAAATAACAAAGGAGTGCCTTTTCTGCCACGGCAGGTGCATGGTTATTATTTTGTGGCAGAAAGGCTATGTGAACTATGAACTGGCTTCAGATTGCAATAGAAACAACCGCAAAGGGGATAGACAGTGTGTGTGACGCACTTACCTCAGTGGGAATCGTAGGCTTTGAAATTGAAGACAAGGACGATTTTAATTCCTTTCTGGAAGAAAACAGACAGTCGTGGGATTATGTGGACGAGGATTTATACAACGAAAAGCAGGGTCCTACAAAGGTAAAGGTGTATATCGAAGAAAACGAAAAAACACAGGAAACCCTTGTGGCAATTAAGGAAGCTTTGGCTAAGATTGCTCATGAGGACTATGGTACACTTGCCATAGAGTGCGAAAATATGGCACAGGAGGACTGGGAAAATAACTGGAGACAGTACTTCAAGCCCTTGTATGTAGGCGATAATATTATAATTAAGCCTCATTGGGAAACAGTAGATGATGCCGAGGGAAAGCTTGTTTTTGAAATAGACCCCGGTATGACCTTTGGCTCAGGACAGCACGAAACTACCAGAATGTGTGTTGAGGCACTTGAAAAAACCGTAGCAGAAGGATGCACCGTTGCTGACTTAGGCTGCGGAAGCGGTATCCTTTCGGTAATAAGCCTGCTTTTGGGTGCAAAGGAAGCTTATGCTGTTGATATTGATCCCAACTGCCCGAAAATTGCATACGAAAATGCGGCACTTAACAGCGTTACAAAGGATGTTTATACAGTAGAGTGCGGAAACGTGCTTACCGATAACGCTCTTTGCAAAAAGCTTGCCGACAAAAAATACGACATTGTTGTAGCAAACATTGTTGCAGATGTTATAATTCCTCTTTCAAAGAAGGCACGAAGCTTTATGAAAGAGGGCGGATATTTCATCACCTCGGGCATTATTGACTTCAGAATGGAAGAAGTTAAAACTGTCCTTTGCGAAAACGGCTTTGACATTCTTGAAGTAAAGCACGACGGCGACTGGTATGCCTTTGTGTGCAGATAAGGAGTTAGACCATGGCAAACTTTTTTGTTGATAAAGATGCTTTTTTACAAGACCCCATTGTAATTGAAGGCGAGGAGGCAAATCACATCACGAAGGTTTTGCGTATGAGCGTGGGGGATGAGCTTTGTGTGTTCGATACAGAAGGCAGCTGTGCCGACGGTATTATTGAATCAGTTGAGGGTAAAAAGGTTTTTGTTAATGTTACAAAAAGATACAAATCCGAAACGGAGCCAAAGCTGAAAATAACACTTTTTCAGGGCATTCCCAAAAATCCCAAAATGGATTTGATTATACAAAAGGCAACCGAGCTTGGTGTTGTTAAAATTGTGCCTGTCAATACAAAGCGTATTGTTGCAAAAATTGACAAGGAAAACAAGCTGGAGCGTCTCAGAAGGATTGCCTTCGAGGCTGCAAAGCAGTGCGGCAGAGCATACATACCCAAGGTTGAAGACCCAATAAGCTTTGATGAGGCACTTGAACAAATGAGCACAATGGACGCAGCTATCATACCCTATGAGTGCGAAAAGAACGGTAAGCTCTCAAACCATGTAACAGAAGGCATGAACACCTTGGGCATTATTATAGGTCCCGAAGGCGGCTTTGAGGAAACAGAGGTTAAAAAAGCCATACAGATAGGCGTAAAGCCCGTAACCTTGGGCAGGAGAATCCTCCGTACCGAAACGGCAGGGCTTATTGCATCGGCGTTATGCCTCTATATTGCAGGTGATATGGATTAAAAAAGTTGCATTTAAATGCAACTTTTTTTGTGTCTGGAAAGTATTATATATGTGGTAGTATGAAACAGGGAAATAATGTGATAAAATCTCATGAAAATTGTTGTTGAAATATTGTTTTTTCTGTGTTATACTATAAAAGGTAATCTTATCTTGTTAATTTTTTAATCCTATAAGGAGGGTATTTAAATGACAAAAAAATTATTGGCGTTGCTTCTTGCTATGTGCATGGTTTTCTCTGTTTGCTCCGTTAGCGTAGCATTTGCAGAAGAAAGTACAGACGGTGCTCAGCAGGTAAGTGGTACAGAAACCCCTTCCGGCGATGAGGGACAGCCTTCTCAGCCAGCAACAAATAACAACACACCGCAGGAACCCGAAGAAGATGCTACTGTTGAGCTTGAACTCGATAACGCATATCTTCCCAACGCAACAGTAGTAATTAAGGGTACTGTTACAGGTGACGATGTTTCTGTTGTAAGAGTTGAAATCATCTGCGATGAAGACGGTATTAGTGCAAAAGACACAGCTACTATCAAATCTGTTTCCAGGTTTGAATCCGAAGGCGTTGAGTACAAGCTCGACGATGCAACAGTAGGTGCAGAATACGAAATTAACGTTTATGACGATGACACAGACGAGCTTCTCGCATCTGACAGCTTCCTTATCAAGAAGGGCGCTACAAGCGACAGCGTTGATGACGGCTCCAACAAGGTTACTATCTGGATTGAAGGTCTCACAGACCGTTATATCGACAAGACTGTTGTTAACCTTGACTGGGTAAAGGAACCCAACGTGCTTAAAGTTGCAGAATATGTTCTCGACGAAGCTGACCGTAACTACAAGTCTTCCAAGAAGAAGGTTACAGCTATTGCTTCCACAGAGACAGGCTCTACATACACACTTAAGGATGGCTCCACAAGCAAGTACTATGAAGACTGCGAATGGGCATACATCCTCAACGGCGGAACAAGCAGCGCTATGGCTGACTATGACGGCGACTGGACAGATATCGAGCTTAAGGGTGGCGATGAAATCGTTCTGTTCTTCGGCGAACCCGGTACAGTTGGTTATCCCATGGTTACAATGACACCCGATGATGGTATCGGCGTTAAGGATGATGTTGAAATTCTTGTTGTAAACCAGCTCTTTGACGAAGACGGCGAAATCGAATCCGAAGAACCCATCAAGGGTGCAAAGGTTTATTTTATCAAGCGTGGCTCCACAAGCAAGGGTACTGCCAAGACAACAGGCAGCGATGGTATTTATGATTTTGAAGCATCCTCAAGCTTCATTTCCACTTACCAGGGCGGCGAAATGATGGTTACTTACTATCAGTCCTCCTCCAAGCCCTTAAAGATGGTTTCTGTTACACAGGACCTTAAGACAGAACGCTCCAGCACAATCCAGGCTTATGTAAGAATCGAAGGTGCTCATAAGACACTTCTTTCCAGAACAAAGAGTGCAAAGATTGAAGAATATGACCTTTACAACTTTATGCTCGAAGTTCTTGACGACGAAGATATTGAGTACGAAACAAACGACGACGAAACAAACTTCACATACTTTGAATCAAAGACAACAAGCGGCTACTCCAATGAAAACGGTGATATCACACGTGACAGTGGTTGGTACGTTGCTGTAAACGACGAAATTTATACTCCCGATGATGACCTTGAAGAAGTAGAAATCTTCCCCAATGATGAAATTCTGTTCTACTTTGGTGACCATGACACAGTTCCCGTTGTTTACTACAAGATTGACGGTGAGCTTGTAACAGAAAAGAAGGTATATGTATACTTCTATTCTGACGCTGATATGACAAACCCCATCGATGACCTGGAAGTAACCTTTGAAGGTGATGATATCGACAAGGATATGGAAACAAATTCTGACGGTAGAATCACACTTCCCACAGTTGAGTATAAGGGTACATACACACTCTCTTGGGGTGAACAGGTTGGCGTAAGAGATGACGAATGTCCCAAGGCTGTTATGGGTGAGGCTGAGCTTAAGTTCACAGGTACATCTGCACCTTCTAACAATACTTCCACAGGCACTTCTACAGGCACAACTACTAAGATTGAATACGAATGTGAATATTGCGGTGACACTGTAACAAAAGTATACACAATTGAATATAAGAACAGGGAAATTGATGTATGTAAGTCTTGTAAGAATGAACTTGAAGAAGATGAAAAATGGACAGACGAGGCTACAAGACCTACTGAAGAACCCACAGAATGGGAAACAGGCGATTACACAGAAGTTCCCACAGAACCTAAGGGTCCTTCCAAGTACTATCCCGACCCCAACATTGATTCCTGGGCAGTTGAATCTGTTAACAAGGCTCATGAATACGGTCTTATGAGCGGTACAGCTAAGGGTTGGTTTGAACCCCAGAGAGAAATTACAAGAGCCGAATTCACAGCAATTGTATGCCGTATGCTCGGTCTTGATACAGACGCTCCCTTCGAACAGAAGTTTACTGACGTAACTCCCTCTGACTGGCACTACGGTTACGTAATGGCTGCATACAATGCAGGTTATGTAACAGGTATGAGCGACACAATCTTCTCGCCCTCGTCTTATATCACTCGTGAGCAGATGGCTGTTCTCGTAGCAAGAATTATCAATGCTACAGGCAATGAAAGCGATGTATATCTCTTTGCTGACGGATACGATGTATCTGCATGGGCAAGAGTATCTGTTGCAGCTGTTAATAAGACAGGTCTTATGACAGGCGACCAGTTCGGTCAGTTCCTTCCCAAGGCCAATGTAACACGTCAGACAGCAGCAATTGTAGCTGTAAGACTTTACGAATATCTTGGTGACTGATTTTACAAACAAAAACAAGGCAGATTTTCTGCCTTGTTTTTTTGCTTAAAACACAAAAGCAGGCGATAATTTCTTGTGCAGAATATCAATAAATTAGTTGAAATTACGGAGAAATAATAGTATAATATAATCAAGGTATTATATTTTTCTTTTCAGGAGGAATTTGACATGATGTTATTTAAGAAAAGTACAGCATTAATCCTTTGTGTTGTTCTGGCAGTTGCTCTTTTTGCAGGCTGTTCGTCCGGTGGCGAGGAAAAGCTTGTTGCCAGCGACCTTACAGGTGCTCAGGTCCAGGAAGAATTCTGGAACACAGATTTGGATGCTTCGGCGGAGTATCTTAAGGGTTACCGTGCACAGAGCCTTGATGAAGTTACACGAAACTGGAGACAGGCTAAGATGCAGGGTAACGGTGCAATCCTTTATGCACTTTATTCCACCGACCTTAAGGAGCTGTTCCTTTCTCAGATGAAAAGTGAGTTCGCTTTGTGGA
>JAFUJG010000008.1 GCA_017468215.1 Clostridia bacterium
AGGTGCGTTTTTCCCGGGTATTAACTGGGTTGCTCCTGTAATGTATTTTGCAGGTATCGTACTTATTCTGATTTGGGCATCTGTTGTACAGGTAATGACAGGCTACAAATATAGAAAATCCTACTTTATTATCGAGCTTCCCGAATATAAGGCTCCCAGCCTTTGGAAGGCTGTTCTCACAATGCTAGACCGTGCTAAGGCATACATAATCAAGGCAGGTACAATTATCCTTGTATGTAATGCTGTAGTTACAATCATGAGCTCTTATACATGGAGCTTCCAGTTCGTTGAAGACCCCACACAGGCAACAACAATTCTTGAAACAATTGCAACACCTTTTGCAGTATTGCTTATTCCGCTTGGATTTGGTGTATGGCAGCTGGCAGCAGCAGCTATCACAGGCTTCATTGCAAAGGAAGAAGTTGTTGGTACTTTGGCGGCAGTTTATGCAATCAGCGAAAAGGTTATCAACAGCGACTTCGAGCTTGTTGGTGACCTTGGTGTAGGTGCGTTCGGTCTTGTTCCTATGTCAGCACTTGCTTATCTGATGTTTAACCTCTTTACACCTCCTTGCTTTGCGGCAATCGGTGCAATGAACTCCGAAATAAAGGATAAAAAATGGGTATTCGGCGGTATTGGTCTCCAGTTTGCCTCCGGTTATATCGTGGCATATCTTGTTTACCAGATTGGTACACTTGTAACAACAGGTAGCTTCGGTACAGGCTTTGTGCCCGGCTTGATAGCTGTTGCGGCAATGATAGCTGTTATTACAGTGCTTGTTATAAAATCAAAAAACAAAATCAAGAAAGAATACGAGCTTTCATCTAAAACAAAAACAAAGATTAACGCATAAGGTTAAGTGATACAAAATGTTATTGAAAAATTTAATCGTTATTTTAATACTGGCAGCAATATTTGCTTTTGCAGTAGGTTATATTGTAAAGGCTAAAAAGAGCGGCGCAAAATGCATCGGTTGCCCTGCCGGTGGCTGCTGCGAAGCGAAAAATAACCCCGGTTGCAAATGTAACTGTCAGTCCAAAACAGAATAAATAACATTATCTATCTCCTAAAATTCAAAAGAAGCCGTGCATTTTATATGCACGGTTTTCTTTTTTTCTATTGCAATTAATTTGTGTAGTGATATAATAAATTTGGTGATAATAATGGACAATTATCAGAAATATACTGACAGTATAATTGAAAATAACATAAAAAACAATATAAAACCTTCGTTGTTGCTCCATGTATGCTGTGCACCCTGCTCAAGCTATGTGTTGGAGTATCTCAATAAATATTTCAACATAACAGCATACTTTTACAACCCGAACATTGTCGGGCAGGCAGAGTTTAACCACCGTGAAGATGAGCTTAAACGTTTTGTAGACGAGTTTACTCTTGAAAACGTAGTGAATATCGTAACGGAGAATTATGACCACAGCGAGTTTTTAAACCTTATAAAAGGCAAGGAGAATTTAAAAGAGGGGGGAGCGAGGTGCTTCGATTGCTACACTCTCCGCTTGGAAAAAAGTGCTCAATACGCAAAAAACAATGGTTTTGACCTTTTTACAACAACTCTTTCTATCAGTCCTCACAAAAATGCACAATGGCTTAACGATATAGGAAAAAGCCTGGCTGAAAAATACAGCGTTGATTATCTGTTTTCAGATTTTAAAAAGAAAAACGGCTACAAACGCTCCTGCGATTTATCAAAGGAATACAATCTATACCGACAGTCGTTCTGTGGCTGCGAATTCTCAATGAGAGAAGCTATGAACAGAGAGAAGGAATAATTGTGTCAGATACAAAAGTAAAAAAGGACAAAGGAATACTGACAGGCTCACTTTGGCGTGCAATACTGATTTTTGCACTTCCGATAGCCGCAGGTAATATGCTCCAGCAGCTTTTTAACACCGCTGACGTTGCCATTGTAGGTAAGTTTGCAGGTAAGGAAGCCCTGGCGGCAGTGGGCAGTAACGGACCTATCATAAACCATTTGCTTAACCTGTTTATCGGTATCTCTGTGGGTGCAAATGTTGTTATAGCACGTTACATAGGCGAAGGCAATTCTGACAGGGTACGTAAGGCTACACATACAGCTGTTGTAGTTGCATTTTTCAGCGGCATTATAGTAATGCTTTTAGGTCTTGTTCTTGCAAGGCCCATGCTCGAATGGATGAATTCGCCCGAGGATGTTATTGACCTTGCATCGCTTTATCTGAAAATTTATTTTATGGGCATGCCCTTTATGATGGTTTATAACTTTTCGGCAGCTATACTCCGAAGCAGAGGCGATACAAAAAGACCGCTTGTTGCCTTGGCATTAAGTGGCGTTATCAACGTAATACTTAATCTATTCTTTGTAATCGTGCTTCATATGAGCGTTGCAGGCGTTGCACTGGCTACAGTAATTGCCAACGGCGTAAGTGCGGCTATGCTTATATGGTTTCTTCTTCATGAAGAAGGCGACCTCAAGCTTGATTTTAAGCTGCTTAAAATTGACGGACGCATCCTTGCTGAATTTGCACGTATTGGTATTCCTTCGGGATTGCAGGGGGCAGTGTTCTCGGCATCCAATCTGTTTGTGCAGTCATCGCTTAACTCTCTTGGCTCAGACTATATGGCAGGAAGCTCTGCGGCACTTAATTTTGAGTTTTACGTATATCATCTGATGAGCGGTTTCTCCCAGGCAACGGTTACCTTTAACGGACAAAATTACGGTGCAGGCAACTACAGAAGATGTCGCTCTGTTACAAAGTGGTGTTTGTTCTTAGGCATAGGATTCGGCAGTGTTCTTATTACAGCATTGATGCTTTTGCGTTCAAGCATGGTGTATATCTTTACCGATGATACAACTGTTGCACAGATAGCTATACTCAGAATGATGTACATACTGCCGTTTATTATGGTAAACTCTACAAGTGATATCTTAAGCGGCAGTATGCGTGGCGTTGGTCATTCCATGGTGCCTGCAGTGATAACAATTGCAGGTGTGTGCGGCGTAAGGCTTATATGGATTTATACTGTTTTTGAGAAAATAAAAACCTTTGATATACTTATGATGATTTACCCCGTAAGCTGGGTTATTACAGCAGTGGGAATAATAGCAGCATATTTTGTGGTACGCAAAAAAGAATTGCTCAGATAAAAAACGGATACCGAATTTTCGGTATCCGTTTTTTGTGTAAGTAAAAGAAAAAACACCATCGACAATGATGTTTTTTCTGGTGCGAGTGTTCATAACGAGCTTGATAGCGGTTTAAAAACTTATTTCTTTGTTACAGGAATCCAAATCTCACTGCAATAGTCGGGACTTCCCATATTTCCTTCGGTATAGGCTTCAATATCCATCTCATAAGTAGGCTGATAACCCGATGTAGGAAAAAACTCAGAAACAATCTTGTGCCACATATCCTGCATAGCATTAGGCATTGCACCCTTACACTCAAATACTGCCCAAGTTCTTGCAGGAACAGTGTTCTTTCTGAACTCTTCCGGTACTGCGGTATTCTTATCGCATTTGGCAGCAATAGAATAATCAAATGTCTTTGCGTTCTTCGGTAGATTTCCGTAACATACACCGAAGATGTAGGTTCTGTCAGTTGTAATATTTAACAATTTCTTTACCGTACCGTCATTATGTGATTTCGTCCAAAAGTCAGGAATACTTTTTGCACTTTCTGAATTCTCAACGGTATGTGCTTCCACCTTCTCAATAATATCAAAGGCTTCCTTTTTGATAATCTTGTAATCCATTATATTGCCTCCACTTAATATGATTTTCACGGAAAGGCGGGAAAAGGATTTGAGCTTAGAGCCATCTTTCTTTGCTTCAGAAGGTGTAATCCCGTGAAATTTAGAAAGCTCTC
>JAFUJG010000064.1 GCA_017468215.1 Clostridia bacterium
AGGCTGTAATCATCTGAAGCGGTGTTATCTGGAAGCCCTGACCGAAGCTCGAAGTTGCAAGCTCTGCCTCGTTAAAGTTACTTTCACTAAAGAAAATACCCTTGGATTCGCCCGGGAGTACAAAGTCTGTTGTGCTGCGGAAGCCAAACGCCTCGTAATATGAGCGGAAGTTCTTATAGCCTAAGCGTGCGCCCATTTCCATAAAGGCAGGGTTACAAGAGTTTTCCAACGCCTGGGTAAAGTTTTCCTGCCCGTGGCCTGCCCTCTTATGGCAGTGGATGGTATGCACCGCAACCCTTTTTGAGCCTGTGCAGAAGAAGGAATCTGTCACAGCATTTACAACGCCTGTTTCAATGGTAGCCGCCGCAACAATGCTCTTGAAGGTGCTTCCCGGCTCGTAAGAGTCAACAACCGCCTTGTTTCGCCACAATTTGTTTAAAAAGTCGCCGTCGGTGTATTCGCTTCCGTCCTCTTTAACGCCCATCATTTCGTTTTTCAAATCCTTGTCAACTACTCTGGGCGAGTTAAGGTCAAAGTTTGGCTCTACCGCCATAGCAAGGATTTCGCCTGTGTTGGGGTCCATCACAATACATGCGGCACCGTTCTGTATGTTGTAGAGGTTATACGCCTCCTCAAGGTATTTTTCCACATAATGCTGGATAACCTCGTCTATTGTAAGCACCACGCCGTTACCGTCCTCGGGTGCTATGTAGTTTTCGTATTCATAGGGTGTAAGGTTATTGTTAACATCCTGCACAACCTGTATTCTGCCTGCTGTGCCCGAAAGGGTGGAATCAAGCATTTTTTCCAAGCCTTCAAGGCCGTTGCCGTCGTCACCAGTAAAGCCTATTACGTGAGATGCAAAGGAGGAATAAGGATAGTAACGCTTTGTGGTTTCCACAAAGAACACGCCTGTAAGCTCCATTTCTCTTAAACGGTTTGTTACCGAAGGCTCAACCTTTTTCTTTATGCGTCGGCTGGCATAGTCAAGGGATATTTCCTTACGTACAAAGTCCTCGTCAACGCCCAGAACCTCAACAAGACCACGTACAACCTTTTCCACAACATCCTCCTCGGTGAAAAGCTCACCGTCCAAGGTAGCCTGTGCACGCCTTGCCTCCTGCTTTTCGGCAGCCGCCTGGATTTGTCTGGGGTTTACCATAACGTCCTCGCAGGATGCGCTCTGTGCCAAAACCTTCATGTTGCGGTCATAAATTTCGCCACGCTTGGCTTCGACCAGCTGGTCTCTTGTTTGCTGCTCAATAGCCTTTTCCTTATATTCCGCACCCTTAATAAGCTGATAATAGGCAAGTGCACCTATAACCACCAGCATAAGGCATAAAAATATGCAAAACATAAACCATATTCTTCTTTTTTCTCCAACTGTTACCCTTGCCATAACACAAACCCTCTCCAAAATACTGACAAATAACTAATAATGAATGATATGTGCTCTGCACATGATATTATTGCAGGCACTCTTGCTTTGCCACATTTAAAAACGACCAAAAGACTGAAAGAAATCTGCCCCCAAATTGCCCCCTTTGGGTACAAAATGTGACAAATTTACTCAGTCTTCTTAAGGAAAAAATTGAGTGCTTACATCTTTGGTAGGCACTCAATCAATACTTCTTATGTAAATATATTTCGGCCTAATATAAATATTCCAACAGAATTTTTGCCTTGTTTACAAACGCTGAAAACCCGTTGCTGCCGGCAGTATTATTAACCAAAATTTCTCCTCCGTTGTTTTTCTGTACATCTATATAAATGTACTGAGAGCTGTCAGGCTTTTTCATGCCAAGTCTCGACACTGCAATTTCGTCGATATTGTTCATGTCAAGCTGACCGGAAAGATGCATTTCTCTTTCTGTAATCATTGCACTAAGGTCGTAGATTTCGTCCTCAACTCTGGAAATCTGTCCGCAGAGCTGGTCAATCCTTGCTTCTCTCACCATTACAACAGCCAAGATAGCTGCAATAATCGCCAGTGTTTTCACAAACATTCTTCTGTGAGAGTTAATCCATGTGTCTATATCCATATGAGGCTTTTCGGTCTTTGCAGCCTTTTTTTCAGTTTCATACATGGGCACGTATTCTAAAACTCGTGCTTCTGAACCGTAATTGTACATCCTTACGGACACCGACCTTTCAGAGCGACCGCAAATCTTGCCTTCGGCAATCTTCCCGGTCTGTTATTTTTATTTTGGAACAAAGTGTCGATTTCTCGTGCAAGGAACCCGTTGGGTTCCCTAAAATCGCCACTTTCGGAGCCGAAAATGCGATTTCCGTCTCCTATTTTATTCGGGGAACCTTCTTCCCCGACCCCTTCGCTTTCGAAGGGCGTTCTATACTATCTTTTCGCATATTCTCAGTTTTGCGCTTCTTGAGCGAGGGTTAACCTCTATCTCCTCGTCTGTGGGCAAAATAGGCTTTCGGGTTATAACCTTCACGCTGTTTTTTGCTCCGCACACGCATATGGGGAAATTTTTTGGGCATGTGCAGGCGTTTGCTAACGAGTTAAATGTATCCTTAACTATCCTGTCCTCTAAGGAATGGAAGGTTATAACTGCCATCCTGCCGCCGCATTTAAGGCAATCAACACCGTCACGGACAGCCTTTTCAAGTATCCTCAGCTCGCCGTTAACCTCAATCCTTATCGCCTGGAAGGTTCTTTTTGCAGGATGAGGGCCGTCCTTTCGTGCACCTGATGGTACAGCCGCTTTTATAATATCTACTAATTCATAGGTAGTTTCTATGGTTTTTGTTTTTCGTGCCTCGGCGATAAACTTTGCAATCCTTACTGCCCATTTTTCCTCGCCGTATTTTGTGATTATCTCGCAGAGCTTGTCCTCGCTGTAGGTGTTTACAACCTCTTTTGCACTCATTTCGCAACGCCTGTCCATACGCATGTCAAGCGGTGCATCGTGCATATAGGAAAAGCCTCGCTCCGCCTCGTCAAGCTGATAAGAGGAAACCCC
>JAFUJG010000065.1 GCA_017468215.1 Clostridia bacterium
GAGGAGCGGCTGTACCTTGAGCGTATGAAAGCAGGGGATGCCGATGCCCGCAACACAATCATAGAACACAATCTCAGGCTTGTTGCACACATAGTAAAAAAATATTCCCAATCGGCAGACATTGACGATTTAATTTCCATCGGCACCATAGGTCTTGTAAAAGGGGTAGACAGCTTTGACAACAGCAAAAACACACGTCTTGCTACATATGTTGCACGGTGCATCGAAAACGAGGTGCTCATGCATTTAAGGCACGAAAAAAAGTTTAATGCACAGATTTCCTTAAGTGAGCCCATAGGCTATGACCAGGAGGGGAACGAAATAAGCCTTATGGATATTTTAACAGGCGATGATGAGGATGTGTGCGATAAGGTTGACAAAAAAGAAAAAATCAAAAAGCTTTTAGAAAAAATAAAAGATATAAAAGACAAAAGAGAAAAAGAAATTTTGTATTTACGATACGGGCTTTTCGGCAAGGAGCCCCTTACCCAGAAGGAAGTTGCAAAAAAATTAGGAATAAGCCGTTCGTATGTGTCAAGAATAGAAAAAAAGGCGGTAACACGCCTTCGGGAAAGTTGACATTTGTTTTTTAAAAGAGTATAATTAACTGCAAATGATAAGGAGGAATTTCATGGAAGGACTTTTCGTTATTATAGAAAAAATCGGCTATATCGGCATTATGATACTGATTGGCTTTATATGCGAAAAAACAGGCTTTGTGAAAAACATCACAAATTCGGTTTCGGGCATTATCAAAAACATTACCCTGCCTTGTCTTTTGCTGACAAGTCTTACAAGCAACACCCTGGATGCATCAAAGGCAAAAAACGGTGCCCTTATTATTGGCATAGGCCTTTGTTCCATTGTCATAATGATGTTTTTGGGCAATTTGTGGGGCAAAATGTTAAAGCTTGACGACGGCAAGCGTGGCATACAGATTGCCATGGGCAGCTTCGGCAACGTAGCGTTTTTAGGCTATCCCTTAATACAGGCACTTCTGGGGGACGAAGGCCTTTTGTATGCTGTTTTTTACAACCTTGCAAACGACGGTCTTTTGTGGAGCTTTGGCTTAAGTGCCATAAGCGGCGAGAAAGGGCTTAAAAAGCTTAAGAACATGCTCAACATATGCACACTTTCCTTTGCGGTGGGTCTTGTTATGCTTATTATGGGCTTAAAGCTTCCCGCAGTTGCACACGAGTCCCTTGCATCGGTGGGAAGTGCCACAACACCTCTGTCCATGCTTTTTATAGGTGCAACAATGGCACGTGCCGATGTGATAAGTGCCCTTAAGCGTCCGGCGGTGTATCTTTTAACCTTTACAAAAATGGTTTTTATGC
Organism: Clostridia bacterium; assembly: GCA_017468215.1. Classification (GTDB taxonomy): domain Bacteria; phylum Bacillota; class Clostridia; order UMGS1883; family UMGS1883; genus RGIG1927. The sequence goes on from JAFUJG010000065.1 coordinate 1,338, forward strand.
CTCTTGTAATTGTGGCTGTGCTGGCACTTGGGCTTAAAAATGTTATGAACATAACCGCCATGATGACACTTGTGCTGCAGATAGCAATGCCTGCACAGACAATGGTTGCAATATTGGCAAAGGAATACGACCTTGACTCCAAGTATGCTGTGGAGGTTATCTTTATAACAACGGTGTTTGCCCTTGTAAGCCTGCCCTTAATTTACCAGTTTGCGGCAACCGTTCTTGGGTAACTCGATAACTGAAGAAAGGAAAAAACAAAATGAAATTGCTTTTAATAAACGGACCTAATATGAACATGCTGGGCATCCGCCAGCCGGAGATATACGGCAGCGACACCCTTGCAACCATCGAAAGCCTCACAGTTAACAAGGCAAAGGAGCTTGGCTGTGAAATGGACTGCTTTCAGTCTAACTACGAGGGAGCAATTATCGACAAAATCCATGAAGCTTACCAGAAGTATGACGGTATTGTTATAAACCCTGCGGCGTATACCCATTACAGCTATGCAATTGCGGATGCACTGGGAGCAGTGGCTATTCCCGCAATTGAAATACATATGTCAGACATTCATTCGAGAGAAAGCTTCAGAGCAAACTCCGTAACACTTCCTTACTGCATCGGTCAGGTGGCAGGCTACGGAAAGGAAAGCTACGCA
>JAFUJG010000066.1 GCA_017468215.1 Clostridia bacterium
CCAGAGTCCTGCCAAGCCTACAACCGTAAAGATAATACGGCTGATAAGGCTGCCCTGTCCGCCAAAAATCACTCCCACAAGGTCAAAGCCAAAAAGCCCTATAGACCCCCAGTTCAAAGCACCGATAATAACCAATATCAGAGCAATGGTATCCATGTACAAAACATCCTTTCGTTTTGGTTTATGTACATAGTATAACCAAACAAAAAACACTTATTCACAGGAACAGTGTTTTTTAGAGACTGTCGGTAAACCTATTTTTTATCACAACAGCGGAAGGCCCGGAAACAAAGAGTTTCCGTATAAAAATAGGCGGGGCTATCGCATTGCCCCGCCGAAAGTGCCAATTTTAGGGGGCTCGCAAGCCCCTTGCACGCTAAATTGGCACTTTGTTCTTTAGAATAATACTAACAAAAAATATTGCTGTGAGCAAGATTTTTTGTTGCGTGTCGACTTTTTCGACACGCTGAGACCGAGCAGATTCTTGCTCGGTCTTTTACATTGACGTAGATTTCTGATGATGATATAATTATCAGTAGAAAAGAGGGGTTGATGTGGAAGTTAGTATTAAAAGAGACGGTATCACATTGCATGGGGTTATAGAGGTGCCTTGTGATACAGAAAGAATTGCAATAATATTTCATGGGTTTGCAGGAGATATAGGCTATAACGATAATGATAACTTTGTAAAAATATCAAAAGCTCTTTATAGCAGCAATGTAGCAAGCATCAGATTTGATTTTAACGGTCATGGAAGAAGCGACGGAGATTTTAATGCTATGAATCCTTTTAATTTGCTGCTTGATGCTTTTGCGGTTTTAGATTTTGTCAGAAAAAACGGATTTAAGGATATTTATGTGATTGGTCATTCTCAAGGCGGCGTTATTGCAGGTATGCTGGCAGGATATTTCCCCGACAAAATAAAAAAACTGGTGCTTATGGCTCCGGGTGGCACAATAAAAAGAGAAACGCAAGAGGGCAGATGCCTTGATGCCAGATTTGACCCGGAGAATATTCCTGATAATATTTTGGTTTGTAATAGGTTAGATGTAGGCGGTCATTACTTCAGGATTATGAAGCATTTACCCATTTTTGAGGTTACGCAGCACTTTAAAAATCCGGCTCTTATAGTTCACGGAATCTTTGATGATGTAATTGATTGCTCCGCAGCTGTTATGTACAACGAAATTCTTAAAAACGCAACGTTGAAGCTTTATGAAACCCTTGACCATGGGCTGTACGGTGCAGAGCGTGATGAGATGATTGACACAATAGAAAAATTCATTGTGGAGGAGGGATAAAATGAAAAGACTTATTTCTGTTATTTTATCGGTGATTTTTATGATGGGATGTATTGGAGCGCATGCTGCAAGTGACCGCATGGTTTCTACTGCAGATTTTACTTATAAAAGCTTTGACGGTGTGACAGTCAGGGCAAAGATAACCTTTGACATTAATGTGAATACGGTTTCTGACGGTATTATAGGTATTGCATCAACCTCTGTTACACCAAAAAATTATTCGGACTATGCTATCTGCTTCCGTATACGCTCGGGCGGCTTTTTTGACTCGAACAACGGATCGAGCTTTGACAAGGCAGGAGACGTGTATTACACAAAAAATACCACCTATAAAGTGGAAATTGATGCCGACATTACAAATCAGATATACAATGCCTTTGTGTACATAAACGGCGAGAAGAAAACCATAGCCGACAATTATGCTTTCAGAGCAAGTGCAGATAGTCTGGGAAAAATCACAGCAAGAAGCGGCGGCAGCTACAGCGGCGGCTTGTATTATATTGAAAATATAACCGTTACAGAAGATGAGGACCCCTTCCAAACCTTTACTTTGCCGAATTTCTTTTGCGAAAACATGGTACTGCAGAGAAACAAGCCTCATAAAATATTCGGTAAGGGCACAGGGGAGATAACTGCTACTATCTCAGATGGTGAAAACACCTCCACCGCTACCGCACAGGCAACAGATGGCAGGTTTGAAATTTTTCTTTCACCGGTGCCTGCTTCTTTAGAGCCTTATACCCTTACGGTTTCTACCTCTGACAAAACCGTTGTAATCGAAAATGTTTTTGTGGGCGATGTGTTTGTGCTCTCCGGGCAAAGCAACATGGCACAAAACTATGAGCACCAGACAACAGAGCAGCTGGGCGACGGCGTTAGCCAGAGCAATATGCCCAGCTTAATAACCGACGAGCGAATTAAGTTTTTTAAGCTTTCAAGAACACCCTCTGATTACGAAACCTTTAACGTGCCCTTTGAAACAAACGGCTGGCAGCCTCTTAACGACAGCACAAAAAAGAAGCTTTCGTATATAGGCATGTATTTTGCAAAGGAACGGCTTGAAGCTGAGGGCGATGTTCCCATCGGGCTTATGTGTGTTGCGTGGCGAGGAACAACAATTAACCGCTGGATGCGAAAGAGCGACGAAAACAAAAGTATAAACTACACTCCTACAAACGGGGATATTTACAATAACCATATTGCACCAATAAAGGGGTATCCTGTAAGTGCAATCCTCTGGTATCAGGGTGAGAGCGACTCGAAAAATCCCGTTATGTATACAGAGGCATTTAAAACACTTATTACCGACTGGCGAAACCAGTGGGAGGACACACGCTTGCCGTTTTTGTTTGTACAGCTGGCACGCTACGGAAAGGATAACTATGCACCCTTACGTAATGCGCAGATGAAGGCTCTGGAGCTTGAAAACACAGGCATGGCAGTTATACTGGATACTGACAAGGGTACCTATAATAATATCCACCCCTTAGGAAAAGAAACCGTTGCCCAAAGGCTTCATCTGTTGGCAAAAAAATATGTTTACGGTGAAGATGTGGTTGCCTCGGGACCCATTTTTGAAAAGGCAGAGGTAAAGGGCGGAGCGATAACAGTATCCTTTAAGCAAGATACTATTGGCGAGGGCTTATGTATAACCAATACCTACACGGCAACCGATAACGAGCTGTGCGAGTTTGAAATTGCAGAGAAAAAAGGCTATTTCGTAAAAGCCCAAGCGGTTATAAATGCGGATAACACAGTTACAGTTTTCTCAGACCTGGTGGAAAACCCAAAATATGTGAGGTATGCATATTCTGCAGTGCCCGAAAATGCTAATCTGTTCAATAAAAACGGACTGCCTGCAGCACCCTTTACAACAGAGGAGAGATTTTTCAGTGCTAATAGCTTTGCCTCATACGGTACAGCGTCACTTGAAGGAAAGGTGCAAAGTGTTGAATTTTTGGTTACACCCATGAAAAATAACATAAACGGAGTAATGGGCTTTACCTCAACAGAGAACAGCATCGATGCATGGAACAGCTGCGGTATAACCGTACGCTTTAAAGAAAACGGATTTTTTGAATATATCGATGCAGGGGAGTTCAAAACATCTTCTCTTGCCTATGAGGCGGGAAAGACCTATAAGGCAAAAATAATTGCCGACTTTACCGACAATACCTATGCATTTATAGTTGACGGCGAGGTTTTATGCGAAAAAGCACATTTCCGTACAGGCTCACTTAGTATGGATAACCTTGGCAGATTTATGATACGTGGCGGTGACGGAGAGGCTGCAGAGGAGTTTTATTTTGAAAACGTAACCTTCTCCCGGGTTGCTCCCAACAGCATTATTGAAGCATGCATTCAGGGGGAAAAGGTATTGTTTGCAACAGCCTCCTCGGGATACTTTTTTGCAGCAGACTATGAGGGCGATACCCTTAAAGAAGCTGTTTGTGTAAAGGGTGACGGAGGTATCGAAATGATAAAAATAGATGCAGACAAAACCTTCTTCTGGGATAATATGAAACCTATAAAATAAAAAAAGCGGCGACAGCCGCTTTTTTTAGTGCTTCTTACAGGTGCATTTGGAGGAAATCTCGCAAAGAGCATGACCCGCTTCCATGTCGTATTTACCTGTTCGGGAAATATCGCCAAGGGAGATAAAGCCCACAATCCTGCCGTCATCAATTACAGGCAGACGGCGTACCCTTGCGTGACCCATCATTTTTGCAGCACTTGCTACGTCTGCATCCATGCATACACAGGAAACATCATGTGTCATTACATCGCACACACTACAGCGGGAGGCATCCTTGCCTTCGGCTGTAACACGTACAGTAATGTCACGGTCAGTAATCATGCCTATAACTCTGCCTGAGTAGTCCACAACGGGAAGTGCACCTACGTTGTGCTTTGCCATTTTTCCTGCCGCTTCCTTAACAGTGTCCTGACCGGTAACCGTCAAGGTTTCGCATGAGCAAATATCTTTTACCTTCATAAAAAAACTACCGCCTTTCGTACCTTGCGGGTACATCAATAGTATTGACTAAGAGCAGTAGTTTAAACATGGAAAAATTTAATTTTTTGAGCTTATTGCCACAGCGGCTATGTAAACCTTGCTGCAGCCCAGCTTTAAAAGCAGATTGGAGGTATGGCTCAAGGTTGAGCCTGTTGTATAAACATCGTCAATCAGAAGGGCGGAGCCGTTGAGCTTTACATCAAGTGGCATGAAGGATTTTTTAGCGTTCTGCCGTCTTAAACGCATAGAAAGCTTTGATTGTCGGGGTGTGTCATCAACACGGTAAAGAGTGGGGATAACAGGCAGGTTTAAATGCTCTGCACACATTTTTGCTATAAGCTCTGCCTGATTAAAGCCACGTTCCTTTAAACGTTCTTTTGAAACCGGAATATAGGTTACAAAATCAAAGGTAGGAAAGCCTTCCTCAATAATACGGTTAAGTATAAGGTACGAAAATGCACGGCAGGCACTTTTACGCTTATAAAACTTTAAAGATAAAAGGGATTTTCGCACAGAGTCCTTGTACACAAGCGGGATAAACCCTTGTGTAAACGAATGCTTATACCTTCGGCATACACTGCAGACAGGCATGGCATTGTCATCAATGGGAATACCGCATTTAATACATTTTCTGCCCTTTATAAAGGGTAGCGTATCTGCACAGCTTTTGCATATGAAGGTGTTGTTTGTATATTCGATTGCTTTGCGGCAAAAGGTACACTTGTGCGGCAGAACAACAGATAAAATTTTTTCAAAAATTTTCATAAAGATTAATCCTTACTAAGTTTTTGCGGCAGACCGCTGTAACGCTTTGTTACATGGTTGTTTGACACCATTTTGAAAACGGTTTCGTCATTGCCCACCAGAACAACAATTTCACGTGCTCTGGTAACAGCTGTGTACAAAAGGTTACGCACGCAAAGCATGGGAGCAACAGGGGCAACCGAAAGGATTACCGCCTTAAACTCGCATCCCTGGCTTTTGTGCACGGTGAGAGCATATGCAAGCTCCAGCTCGTCCAGCCATGCAAAGTCATATTCCACAAGCCTTTCATCGTCAAACTCAACTGTCATTGAGGAGCGTTTGGTGTCAATATCGCAAATTATGCCTATATCGCCGTTATAAATACCAAGCCCCTCGGTGTCGCCCTTTGTATAGGGAATGTTGTAGTTGTTCTTGACCTGCATAACCTTATCGCCTGTGCGGAAAATGGTATCGCCGTACTTTTTCTCAGCCTTGCCTTTACAGGGCGGATTGAGGTACTGCTGCAAGGTTGCGTTCAGTGCAATAGTGCCTGTTGTGCCCTTGCGTGAAGGGCAAAGCACCTGAATATCACGCAATGGGTTGTAGGAATAGGAGGCAGGAAGCCTTTTGGCACATAAATCTGCAATGGTAGCCGGTGCATCTGCCGATGAGCGTGGCATAAAGAAAAAGTCCTTTTCTTTAATGTTGCAAAGGGGCATTTCGCCCGAATTAATCCTGTGAGCATTTGTTACTATCATGCTCTGTTGTGCCTGTCTGAATACCTCCGTTAAGGTTATAACAGGAAATTTCCCCGATGAAATAATATCCTTTAACACATTGCCTGCACCTACAGAAGGAAGCTGGTCCGCATCTCCTGCTAAAATAAGCTTGGCATCGTTTTTAAGGGACTTTAAAAGCACGCTCATAAGGCTTAAATCAACCATGCTCATTTCGTCCACAATTACAATGTCCGATGTAAGGGGGCTGTCGCAATCTACCGTGTAGGTGTATTCGTCGTTTTCGGAAATTACGTCAAGACCTAAAAGTCGATGAAGGGTTTTTGCCTCGGTCTGACAAGCTTCGCTGAGCCTTTTTGCCGCCTTGCCTGTAGGTGCCGCAAGGCTTACGCTGAGCCCTGCACAGGAAGCTATTTTTAAAATGGTGTTGATAATAGTTGTTTTACCTGTACCCGGACCGCCTGTTATAATAAGGATGTTTTCCTCACAGGCACGCTTTACTGCCTCGTACTGCTTGTCCGAAAGGATAATGTCGCCTCGGCATTCCTCAATTGCCGCTTCAACGTTAAAGCGGTGCTTTTTTTGTTTTTTGCCAACCATTGACAAAAGATGTGTGGCAACAGAAAGCTCCTCGTTGTAAAGAGGGGTAAGGTAGCAGTAGTCGGTGGTTTTTTCGTAAACTATTCTGCCCGAAAGCACAAGGTCTGAAAAGCCTGATTCAATCTCTACTTTATCGCAGCCTAAAAGTGAGCAGCAGTAGGGGATAAGCTTTTCCTTGGGATAGCAGGTGTGACCGTTTTGTGCAGCCTCGCCCAGTGCATGGCGGATACCGCTTTTTATTCTGCCGGGGTGCGTTGCGGCAACCCCCATCTGGAAGGCAATCCTGTCGGCTGTTTTAAAGCCTATGCCCGAGATTTCGTCGCAGAGGGTGTAGGGGTTGCCCTTTATAAGGTCAACTGCCAGTGAGCCGAATTTTTTATGTATTTTAACAGCCATTTTTGCACTGACACCAAACTGCTGAAAGTACATAACGGTGTTGGCGGCATCCTGTCGGATTAAAAAGGCTTCGTTCATTTTCATTGCCTTGGCATGGGAAATACCCTTGATGGCAGTAAGCTTTTCGGGAGCGTTGCGGATAACCTCCAGGGTCTCCTCGCCGAAAAGGTCGGTCATTTTAATTGCCGTTGCCTCACGTATGCCCGGGATAACGCCCGAGGCAAGGTAGGTACGGATAGCGTTTACCTTGTGTGGAATTGTGCGGATAAAATTGTCAAACTTGAACTGCTCGCCGTAGTCAACATGGCTTGTCCAATAGCCTTCAAGGCGGACACGTTCGCCTGCTGTAAGGTAGGGGATATGTCCGACACAGGTTATTAAGTTTTTGCCAAAATCAAGGTCAAAGACGCAATAGCAGTTGTCATCATTGTAATAGACGATTTCTCTTACTTCGCCTTCGATGAACTCCTTCTCCATTGTTACCCCTCCTTTTTTTACAGATTTTGATTTTTATAACATAATCGTTTCCCAATAGCTCGGAAAACTCGTTACAAACAACGGTGGCACTGTCACTTTTGAAAACAAGAAAAACTATAACAAAAACAACGCACATAACTAAAGTGACAGCTATAATAAGCTCCGTCATAATTAAATTCACCCCGATATCAGTATATGATTATCGGGGCGTTTTTGTTTAAAGATATTTTTTGAGAGATTCTGCCGCATCCAGCTGTTCCCAGGGAAGGGATACATCATCTCTGCCAAAGTGACCGTATGCTGCTGTCTGCTTATAGATAGGACGGCGAAGGTCAAGACGCTTGATGATAGCTGCAGGACGAAGGTCAAACTCCTTGAGGACAATTTCGTTAATGGCATCGTCGCTTAATTTGCCTGTGCCGAAGGTATCAACACGAACGGAAACAGGGTTTGCAACGCCGATTGCATATGCAAGCTGAATCTGGCATTTGTCACACAAAGAGGCTGCAACAAGGTTCTTTGCAATGTAGCGAGCCATGTATGCCGCACTTCTGTCAACCTTTGTGGGGTCCTTCCCGGAGAAGGCACCGCCACCGTGGGGAGCATAACCGCCGTAGGTGTCAACGATGATCTTTCTGCCTGTAAGACCGCTGTCACCGTGAGGACCACCGATAACAAATCTGCCTGTGGGGTTAATAAAAATCTTTGTGTCATCATCCATAAGATTAGCGGGAATTGTTGCATCAATAACGTGCTTTTTAATGTCCTTCTTAATTGTATCAAGTGTTACATCAGCTGTATGCTGTGTGGAAACAACCACTGCATCGATTCGTTTGGGTGTGTCGCCGTCGTATTCAACAGTTACCTGTGTTTTGCCGTCGGGACGAAGGTAGGAAAGAGTACCGTTCTTTCTCACCTCTGTAAGACGTTTTGCCATTTTCTGTGCATAGTAAATGGGCATGGGCATGTAAACTTCTGTTTCGTTTGTAGCATAGCCGAACATCATACCCTGGTCGCCTGCACCTGTGTCAAATTCGCTCATGTCGCCTTCTCTTGCCTCGAGAGATTTGTTAACACCCATTGCAATGTCGGCAGACTGCTTGTTGAGTGTGTTCAAAACTGCAACCGAGTCAAAGGAAAAGCCCATGTCGCCTTCTGTATAGCCGATTTCCTTTATGGTGTCACGCACGATTGTACGTACATCACTCTGGTGAGTAGATGTGACCTCACCGAAAACCATAACAAGACCTGTTGCGGCACAGGTTTCGCAAGCTACTCTCGCATCGGGGTCGTGAGAGAGAATATCGTCAAGAATACTGTCGGAGAGCATGTCGCAAACCTTATCGGGATGCCCCTCTGTAACAGATTCAGATGTGAACAGCTTCTTCTGTAATTCCATAATTTTTTCCTCCTGTGTTAAGGCAAGGGGAGCTGAACCCCATATGCCCTTTTGTTAAAAATGTGTCTCTTTAGCTTATCTTGTTTAAAACCATATTGGGTTTAACTCCCCTTGCCTTAAAATAAACCGAATAAGAATTTTATTAAGAGCGAGCCTACAGACATGATAACACCTGCTGTAAGAACGCCGCCCGAGATAGCTAAAAATGCATCACGGAACTTATAACCGATAAAGGACGCCACCAGTGCACCTGTCCAGGCACCTGTGCCGGGAAGGGGAATGGCAACGAAAATAAATAAACCTAAGTTCTTGTATTTTGTAACCTTTTCTTCGTTCTTTTCAACCTTTTTTTCAAGCCACTCAGGAAACCAACGGAACATTTTTGTTTTCTTGAGCATATTGCAGAAGGGTGTGATAAACAAAAGAATAAAGGGAACAGGTAAAATATTGCCTATGATGGATATTATGTAGCTCACAACAGGGTCAAGACCAAGAGCTGTTGCTACCGGGATAGCTCCACGAAGCTCAATTATAGGGAGCATAGATATTAAAAACACGTATAAATAATTGGCGCTTGATGCCGAAAAGCCCAAAGCAGTAACAACCGCTACGGCAAAAGCATGGACTGCATCTTTAATCTGGTCAATCATTTTAAAACCTCCAAGACATTCAATATCTACATTATTTTATAATGAAAAGACACTTTTGTCAACTCTTTGTAGGTGTAATAGTGAACAAAAAAAGTGTTGACAAAAAGACTCTGGTTGTGTATTATATTTAGTAAATAAATAAACTGTTGATTCGGAGATAACGGCAGGATATGTGCTCACAGAGAGCGAGGGTGGCTGAGAGCCTTGCAGTAACAGCTTGTCAAATGGACCGATGAGGGCGCAGATTAAAGGGGCAACCTGAGTATTTTGCGACGTGTGCGAGCGTTAATCGCAGGGGCATGTTAGTGCTCATAAGTGTACTCTGATGAGTAAAACAAGGTGGTACCGCGGGAAATGGTATATTCTCGTCCTTGATCATTAAGCATGGTCAAGGGCTTTTTTAGTTTTTGACCCAAAGAAAGGATATGGTATTGGTGAAAAAAGGAAGATTTGGTATTCACGGCGGACAGTATGTTCCCGAAATACTGATGAAGGCAGTAAACGAGCTGGAGGAGGCATACAATAAGTATAAGGATGATGCCGATTTCAACCGTGAGCTTAGGGAGCTTCTGGATAATTATGCAGGCAGACCTTCGATTTTATACTATGCCGAAAAAATGACAAAAGACCTTGGCGGTGCAAAGATTTACCTTAAGAGAGAGGATTTGAACCACACAGGTAGCCATAAGCTCAACAATGCCCTCGGCCAGGTGCTCCTTGCAAAGAAGATGGGCAAGACAAGGGTTATTGCCGAAACAGGTGCAGGCCAGCACGGTGTTGCAACTGCAACAGCAGCGGCACTTTTAGGCTTGGAATGTGAAATTTTTATGGGTAAGGTTGACTGCGAAAGACAGGCACTTAACGTTTTCAGAATGGAGCTTTTGGGCGCAAAGGTACATGCCGTTACAAGCGGTACACAAACCCTTAAGGATGCCGTTAATGAAACCATGGCTGAATGGACC
>JAFUJG010000067.1 GCA_017468215.1 Clostridia bacterium
AGAAACAGCTACTATTACCAACGTTATTGCAGGGGATGTATACACATATACCCAAACGCCTGCTTCCACAACAACAGTAGGTGAGGATATCTATGTATATTCCCGGGAAGACTCTACTCTTTCCGTAACTGTTTCAGCAGACGGAACAAGCGAAATTGTTATTGTATACAATAAGTACGACGACAGCCATACCTTCTCCGGCTACGAGGTAGACGACGAGGGTGCATGGTGCTGGTTTGCTGACCCCAGAAGCATTTCCTATTCTAACGGAGATGACCTTGACTTTACAATTCTCGGCTATATCGATGTTCACGGCTCTATTAAGGCTACACAGATTAACCACTTAACAGACGAGGTTACAGAGGTTTTAATCCGTTCCAACATCCAGCCCGATGACCACAATAACCCCACATTCTTAGTTTTACCCGACGAAAGGATTATTGTGTTCTACTCCCGTCACACTGACGAAGCCTGCTTCTGGTACAGAGTAACTAAAGAACCGGGTGATTTGACAACCCTTGGTGAAGAAAAGTGTTTGAACACTTCCGCAAACACAACATATCCTTCGCCTTTCCTTATGGAAAACGACCCCGACCACATCTATTTAATGTGGAGAGGTATTAACTGGCATCCCACAATTGCAAAGCTTTCCATGCCCGACGAGGACGGTAATACACAGTTTACCTACGGTCCTTACCAGATGGTACAGAGTACAGCAGCAAGACCCTATGCAAAGTATTCCTCTAACGGTGTTGACAAGCTTTATGTTACATACACACTCGGTCACCCCGACAACGAAGCTAACAACTGGGTATTCTTCAACCAGATTAATATTGAAGACATGACCCTTGAAGATATTGCAGGCAATACAATGACAACAATTGCAAACGGTGTGCTCAATGTTAATGCATCCAACTATTCACAGAGCCATATTGTTGACGCAGTTTCTATGCGTGACTGGGTATGGCAGGTAGCGGAGGGTAACGACGGTAACCCTGTTATTGCCATGGTACGAATTGATGGAGGTAAGACAAACCACGATTACTACTACGTAAAGTGGAACGGCACAGAATGGGTTAAGACCTTCCTTGCTAACGGCGGCGGTCATTTCCACCAGAGTGCAGGCTTGGAAATGTGCTACTCAGGCGGTATGGCAATCGACCCCGACAATACAAACGTTATGTACTGCTCCGTGCCTGTTGAGGGCGTTTTCGGAAAGGTTTACGAAATTGTCAAGTTCACAATGAACGACGATGGTACACTTGCTTCCACAGAGCAGATTACATATAACTCGTTAAAGAACAACGTTCGTCCCTTTGTTATTCCTAACAGCGAGGGCAAGGACATCCGCCTTATCTGGATGTACGGCGACTACTATGACTGGATTGTAAGTAATGCTTACGGCGCAAACGGCTACTGCACAGCAGTTCATGCCGAAAACCCCCTTCCCGAAAAATACCCTGTTATTTATGACTGGGTAGAAAGCGAAACCTACAACGACATAGGCGGTGCTTTTGTGTCAACAAAGGAAACTGCAAATATCGTTGAAGCAGCGGTTAATGGCGAATTTACCGTTGCAGCAAAGATTTATCTTACAGGCGATTATGAAGGGACACTCCTTGATACAGGCGATGTACAGATAAGTGTTAAAACAATGAACACACAGTACGGTGCTACAGCTTGGGGAGACAGAGCAAGAGTAGTTGTAACTGTTAACGGCACTGACTACGTTACAAGTAACGTTTACGGCTCATCCGACTGCTGGAAAACATACGGACGTGGTACAGGCGGTAACTACGGTGTTGAAAACTACCAGGGCTATGTTGACCATGTTATCACATTCGACGGAAGCTACTTAACCCTTTACCGTGACGGCTTGGTTGACATTAAGATACCTGCAGAGAATTTGTCTGTTGACAATGTGCAGGTAGGTGGCTTTGACGGTCAGGTTAAGCTGGTTGCAGTTTACGACAAGGTGCTGAACCATGACGAAATAAAGCTTTTAGAAGATATGGATTTCCCGGTTGAAGTACCCGACGCAGAGGGTGATGTGGTAATTACAAAGATTTGCCG
>JAFUJG010000068.1 GCA_017468215.1 Clostridia bacterium
CTTCCTAAAAGGATGGACGGCACATTGGGGCACAGGGCAGAGTATACCAAGGCTTTTGCAGAGGAGCTTTCTAAAAGGTGCAATTTGCCTCTTGTAATGTGGGATGAAAGGCTTTCTTCATCCGAAGCTCACAGAATGCTTGAATCTGGTGGTGTGAGCGGTAAAAAACGTAAGACAAAGGTTGATAAGATTGCGGCAGTTTTAATATTGCAAACATATCTTGACAGCCAAATAAGAATATGAAAGGAAGATTACAATGGATAACAATAAGGACGAAATTCTTGAAACTATGGAGGACTTTGACATCTTAGACGAAATCGACTATGAAGGTGCAACATTTTTTGCAATGACACCTATTGACGATAACGATGAAGAAGCAGGCGAAGTGTTCATCATGAAGCTTGTTGAAATCGACGGTGCTGAAATGCTTGAAAGCGTTGAGGATGATGAATTATTTGACAAGATTTACGAAATTTTCAAGGCTAATAATGCAGACGAATTTGACTTTGCTGATTGATTTTCGGTTATACTGATGTTATAATAGTTTTACAATGACAATATCGCTCTGCGGTGTACGTATATTTCGGGGCACTATTTGAACCAACACTTTTATTAAGGGAGAAAATTCTCGGTCTGCTGCGTGTAGGCTTTCCCTCGCTTTTGCGACGAAGAAAGAAACCCATAAACAGAACGGACTTCACCCACCTGCTATGCAGGTTTCAAATAAGCTCCTTTTACGGCATTGTGGGGCATTTGTTATATAAAAAGCAATGGTAAATCATAACAAAAGAGGTAGTGGAAAATGAGTAAAATTAAGTGCAATAAATGCGGGTCGGATATAAAGATTAAAACCATATTTCTTGAAAAAGCCGGCTGTGAAAATTGTGGTAACAGCATTGATTTTACATCTATGGATCAGCTTTCCGGTTTAAGGCAGGGTCTTATGCTCGGTACAGCCGTTGTATGCGGTGTGGCACTTTTGATTTTTATGCTGTCGTCAGGTATTAGCTTTGGCGAATTGGGCTCCCTTTGGGCAGAACTCAGCGTATGAGCAATGGGGCTTTTGCTTTTATTTGCCTGTGTTGTTGTTCTTGTTGTCGGTACTCTTGAAAGAGTAATCGGCTGCTCCATTTATGAAGAATGGAGAAAAAGAGAAGAAGAACTTGAACGCATTGCAGAACAGAAGCGTCGTGAGGATGCTTTGCAGGCAATGATGGATTGCGACAACGAATAATACATAAGAAACACTTTAGTTACATGAACTAAAGTGTTTTTTTGTTAGGGTATTATGCAATCTCCTGTTTTTATGTAATGCAGATGTTGTTTTATTTTAATAAGCTTACGCATTTTTTTGTACTGAGGATAACCTGTGCAATGGCAGGTGTAATTTGTTCTTAAGCCTTTTGCCAGTTTGCCTGCCGTTAAGGAAAGCTTTTCGACATCTTTTTTATCGGTGGGGTCAAGCTTCACGAGATGATAACCGCCTATGTATGTGTCGGGGTTGAAATACTCGGCTATGTTTAATGCACCCTTATGCGAGCAACCGCTGAAAAGCCGTGTAATCTTATCGCCTTCAAATATTGGGCTCGGGTCTGTAATCGTAAGATAAATCTCGTGGTCAAAGCTGTCTGGAATACGTTTTCCGTCCTTTTCGGTTTCTAATCCGTACGAGTCAACTGCATAAGGCGTTGGAAGCAATGTTGCGGGGAATATAACCAAATTATCGATTTCGATAGGCTCTGTAACATAAACAAGCCTGTCGTTATCCTTTAAAGATATATCAAGACCTATATAACCGTTTTTCGAGTAATACGGCTCGAAGGCAAGGGGGCTTAAGTATACCTTTGCAGCCTTGTTAATTTCAAGAAACCTTCCCAGACCGCCGCCATGGTCGTAGTGGCCGTGTGAGATAATTGCAATATCAACCTTTGACAAATCAATTCCAAGACGCTTGGCATTGTGCTCAAATGCATCACTTTGCCCCATATCAAAAAGAATATTGTGCTTTTCTGTTTCGATATATAAGCTCAGCCCGTGCTCATAGTAAAGCTGAGGCTTAAAGAAGTTTTTTCTATCTTCAACGAGAGCAGTCACTTTTTTCATATTTTACACCTCTCTAAAGTTAAACCCGATGCTTTGCATCGGGTTTATATTATTGTAATAAATTTTTCTTTAATAAAAACTTACCTGTACCCTTGGCAACTGTTGTCAGCGGGTCCTCGGGGATATTTACTTTAATGCCTGTTGCCTGACTGATAAGCTTGTCAAAGCCGTAAAGAAGGCTGCTTCCGCCTGTAAGGGTTATGCCTCGGTCCGAAATATCACCTGCAAGCTCGGGGGGAGTTTGCTCAAGAACATTGATGATTTCCTCAATAATTGTATTGACGCTTTCTTCCAGAGCCTCTTTAATTTCGCTTGAAGAAATAAGCATCGACTGGGGAAGACCTGATACAAGGCTTCTGCCTTTAATTTCACAATTAGGATTATCAGCAAGCTCAGATACGCATCCGATATCCTTTTTAACGCTTTCAGCGGTTTTTTCGCCAATGATAATAGCGAACTTCTTTCTCACGTAGCGGACAATAGCTTCATCAAAAGCATCGCCTGCAATTTTGATTGAGCGTGATGCAACAATGCCGTTCATGGAAATAACTGCTATATCTGTTACGCCGCCGCCAATGTCAACAACCATATTACCCGACGGACGTGAAATGTCACAGCCTGCACCGATTGCCGCCGCAATGGGGGAGGAAACAATATGAACCTTTCTTGCACCGCTTTTGAGCACTGCATCCATAACGGCTCTTTTTTCAACCTCGGTTGCACCGCCCGGAACTGAAACCACAACAAGGGGCTTTATAATATTGTGAGCACAAACCTTTTTGATAAAAACGGTGAGCATTTCTTCTGTTGCTCTGTAATCCGATATAACGCCGTCTTTCATAGGGCGGACCGCAACAATGCCCACAGGTGTTCTGCCAAGCATAACTTCAGATGCCTGACCTACAGCGTGAACTGTTTTACTTGAACGGTACATTGTAACTATGGAAGGCTCTGTTAAAGCAACGCCTTTTTTTGTGCAGATACGGACGTTTGATGTGCCTAAATCAAGACCTATTTCGTGTACATAATTAAACAATTTCTGACACCGTCCTTTCGTTAATTGGTAAAATAATTTAATAAAATTATAATATCAAACAATCTTTCATAAATCAATGATTTTTTGATTTATTTTGTACCACTTGACAAAAAACATACTTTGATATAATATAGACGAGAAATTTAAAATAAAGGATTTGATATTTTTTATGGACAGTCTATGGTTTGTTCTGGTAATTCTTTTGTTTTTATCAGCGTATTTCTCCGCAAGTGAGACGGCGTTTTCGTCTTTCAACCGTGCGAGAATGAAAAACCTGGCGCAAAACGGCAACAAAAAAGCAACACTCGCTTTAAGGATGAGTGAAAACTTCGAAAAGCTGATTTCTACATTACTTATTGGTAATAACATAGTTAATATTTCGGCTTCTACAATTGCTACCCTTCTTTTTGCAAAGCTTATCGCCGATGCCAATCTGGCGGCAACAACCTCGACCGTTGTGATGACACTTCTTGTACTTATCTTTGGTGAGATTACCCCTAAATCTATGGCAAAGCAGGCTCCTGAAGCTTTTGCAATGTTTTCGGCACCGTTTCTTAATGTGCTTTCAATACTTCTTACACCGTTGAGCATTTTGTTCATGGCATGGCAAAAGAAGATTGTAAACAAAGTGTTTGACTTTGGTGCAGATGATAAAATCACTGAAGATGAACTCCTTACAATTGTTGACGAAGCCCAGCAGGACGGTGGCATTAACAGCCAGGAAAGCGAGCTTATCAAAAACGCAATTGAGTTTAACGACATTGAGGTTAACGAGGTTTTAACACCTCGTGTTGACGTTGTTGCAATCGATGTTGAATGGGAAAAGGAAAAGATTGCTGAAATTTTTGATGAGTGCGGTTTTTCCAGACTGCCTGTTTATAAAGATACAATCGACAATATTATCGGCGTGTTGACACATCGTGATTTCATAACCGAGGAGAAGACCGAAATTTTCAGAATTGAGAACGCTATAAAACCTGTTAAGTTCATTTTCTCCACAATGAAAATATCCAAGCTGTTAAGGCTTTTGCAGCAGACTAAGTCGCACCTTGTTGTTGTAAGCGACGAATACGGCGGTACAGAGGGTATTGTAACATTGGAGGATATTATCGAGGCTCTTGTAGGCGAAATATGGGACGAATACGACAGCATTGAACAGAGCGACTTTGAAAAAATTTCCGATAATGTTTACAAGGTTAATGCTGCGGCAGATTTGGAAGATATGTTTGAATTTTTCTCTCTTGATTTTGACGAGGAAGAAAATGACGACATTAATACCGTTGGCGGCTTTGTGGCATCTCAGC
>JAFUJG010000069.1 GCA_017468215.1 Clostridia bacterium
GTTAAGAATGTTGTCGTGTGTAAAGCGACGTGCTGTTACAAGGTATTCTTCCCTGCCTGTTATTTCATAAAGCTCGGCAAAAACGTCGTTCATGCCGCCGTATTCAACATTGAGCATGCTCTGAATTTGAGCATCTGTCATTTTATTTAAGCCGTCCATTGCCCAGTCGGCAAAGTTAACGCAAACGTTTAATGCTTCGGTATTGCCTGTGTATTCGTAGGCATCGATAAGACCTTGATAAATTTTGTGTATACCGTACCAGGGCACCCAGTAGTTGTCAGCCCAGTTAGTGTCGCCATTGAAGCACTTTATAAAGGTTTCCTCGCTGCAGCCGCCTATGTAGCCGTGCTTTGTTGTATCCTGTATGTACTTAAGCTGTGTGACAGCATAGTCGAGCTGTTCTTTGACTTCGCTGTCGCCTGTTGCGGCATACAAAACACTCGCCGCACTCATCCAGTGACCTAAGGTGTGACCTGCCAAGGTAAAGGTTTCGGCACTCCAGCCCCAGTTGCTTGCGCCTTTCTTTTCCCAGCCGCCATAACGGGCAACTCCGTTAGGTGTGGGCAAGCCTGCCATTTCAAAGCTGGGTGCAAGGAGGCGGTCAACGTCCATTTTTAAAACATAATCCAGGCCCAATTCCTGACTTTCCTTGAACATGCCGTCGTTAAGTGTAACAGAGTCCATATCCACAAAGCCAACTCCGTCGTTTTTTTGGTAAACAATTGTTTTATCGTACATTAAAGGTTCCATATTATTATCCCACAGCATTGCTTTAACGCTGTATCCTTCCGTTAAGTTTAAATTTGTATCAAGAGTAAATTGCGACAAATCTCGTCCGTTAAATATTTTTGTTACCATGTCGCGGATGTTGTTTTCCTCATCCATAACCAATAGCGATGCAATTAACCCTTCGTTTTCACTGTCAACGGTAAAGTCTGCCGCTATGGTGCCCCCCTCTATATTAAGTGAACAGTTTGCGTATTCTTCAGCTGACGACATAAATGGCGTAGCAGTCATTACGCCTGCAACTATCAGTGCCAAAATCCGTTTTTTCATTTTCCGATTTTCTCCTCTTTACTAAAAATATTATCTATGTTAAAATTATTATATATGAAAGTGATTTCGAATTCAACCCTTAACCGAGGTGTTTTATGAATATTTTGGATTTAAAAGATACCGATTTAACACATCTTATAAGCACAAATAAATACGACGAGGAGCTTTTTAAAAAGGCAGATAAAATCCGCCGTGAAAATTATGGCACGGATGTGTATATACGCGGGCTTATTGAGTTTACAAACTATTGCAAAAACAACTGCTACTACTGCGGCATACGTGCCGGCAATACTAAAGCTGTCCGTTACCGTTTAACTAAAGAAGAAATCCTCTCCTGCTGCGAGGAGGGTTACGGTTTAGGCTTTCGCACCTTTGTACTCCAGGGTGGCGAGGATACCTATTTCACCGACGAAAAGGTGTGCGATATTGTTTATTCAATCCGCGAAAAATACCCCGACTGTGCTATAACCCTTTCTATTGGTGAAAAAAAGCGGGGCTCTTATGAAGCTTTCTACAATGCAGGAGCCAATCGATATCTGCTTCGTCACGAAACCGCCAGCTGCTCGCACTATCGCCAGCTGCATCCATTACCGCTGACAGCAGAATATCGTCAGCAGTGCCTGCGGGATCTTATTGATATCGGCTTCCAGACAGGTGCCGGCATCATGGTTGGCTCTCCCTATCAGACACCTCGCCA
>JAFUJG010000070.1 GCA_017468215.1 Clostridia bacterium
AGGAGGCGTGCGGAGAAGATTTCCCCGTGTCACTCCGTTACTCGGTAGAGAGTAAGATGAAAGGCTTCTGCGAGGGTGCTATGCCCGGCGAAAAGTACGTTGAAGTGGGAAGATGCATGGAGGAAAGCGAAAAGGCTGCAAAGTATCTTGAGGAAGCAGGCTACGATATGCTCAACGCTGACAACGGTACTTATGATTCCTGGTACTGGGCACATCCGCCGATGTATATGCCTCAGAACTGTAACCTTGACGACGTAAGCCATATCAAGCAGTTTGTTGATATTCCTGTTGTATGTGCAGGCAGAATGGAAATGGACGCAGGTGCAAAGGCCGTAGAAGAAGGCAGGATTGATGCAGTAGGCGTTGCAAGACAGTTCCTTACAGACCCCGAGTGGATTACAAAGCTTATCGAAGACAGATTAGAGGATATAAAGCCTTGTATCTGCTGTCACAGCGGTTGCTTTAACTTTTCCTCAAGTAAGGGCCATGCAAATACACAGGATTTAACCGACACTATGGGTCTGGCTCGCTGTGCTCTTAACCCCGAGACCATGCAGTCGAAAAAGTACAAGCTGGAAAAAGCAAAGAAGGTTAAGAAAATTGCTGTTATCGGCGGCGGTATAGGCGGTATGGAAGCGGCAATCGTTCTTGCTAAGCG
Organism: Clostridia bacterium; assembly: GCA_017468215.1. GTDB lineage: Bacteria > Bacillota > Clostridia > UMGS1883 > UMGS1883 > RGIG1927. The sequence continues at coordinate 659 of JAFUJG010000070.1, forward strand.
TGGCCACAAGGTTACCCTTTACGAAAAGAGCGACAAATTAGGCGGCGTATTCATTGCAGCAGCGGCACCCTCCTTTAAGGAAAAGGACCGTGACCTGATTGCATGGTATATCCGTGAGGTTGCAAAGCAGCCCATTGAGGTAAAGCTTAATTTTGAGGTTAAGGATGTTAAAGCTCTTGGTGCTGACGAGGTAATTGTGGCAACAGGTGCTACTGCAAAAACAATACCCGTAAAGGGTGTTGAAAAGAGCGTTGAGGCTGTTGATTATCTTTTAGGCAACGCTGAGGTTGGTGAAAATGTAGTAGTTATCGGCGGCGGCTTAACCGGCTGTGAAATTGCCTATGATTTATACCTTAAGGGCAAAAAGCCCACAATTGTGGAAATGCAGGACGACCTTATTACAACCCCCGGTGTGTGCCTTGCAAATACAAGCTATTTAAGAGATTTCTTCAAGACAAATAAAGTGCCTGTGTTCCTTGAAACAGGTCTTACTGAAATTGAAGATGACAGCGTAACTGTCCGTGACAAAGACGGAAAACAATTTAAGATAGAAGCCGACAGCGTTATTATGTCGGTTGGTTATAACCCCAATCCCATTGCGAAGAAATCCGGCAAGGTACATATTATCGGAGATGCGAAGGCAGTTGGTAATCTGAGAACGGTTATCTGGGGAGCATGGGATGTAGCAATGCGATTGTAATCGCATTGCTACAATGAAATGCCTTCGGCATGAAATGTACCTTTGGCACATGAAATAAAACCTTACGGTTTCATGAAATGCACAAAGTGCATTGTTGAAAGGAGAGATTATTATGGCTATGATTTTAACTGATGAACAGCAGGCCATACTTAACGGCTCTAAGGGCGAAACCATGGCAAAGGTTATGAAAACCCTTGTTATGTACGGCGAAGCCTTTGGTGCTGAAAGAATGGTGCCTGTAACAAGTAAATACAATCATCTGGTAACAAGCTTTGGCTTAAAGATGATTACACCTGTTTACAAGCTTATGGATGAGCTTATCGATGCAGGGTTAACCTCCGGACAG
>JAFUJG010000071.1 GCA_017468215.1 Clostridia bacterium
AATATATAAACATTCGATTTCTTCATAAATAGGAGCAGTAGGTGTCGGGCTTTGTTCATTGCTACAAGCAGGAACAATAATCTTATCCTTATCATAGCCAATCAACACACGTGACGAACCGAATTCAGCATTCTTCATTTTCGCAATGACAGGATATCCTCTGTCTATCGACTCAATTAAAGCATTTTCCATGTTGTGCCTAACCATATCATAAGCATATCCGCAGAATTTCATACAAAAGTCTACTGTTTCAATATCTTCAGCAGGCTCATTACGACTTAGTTCCATAATCTGCAAAAATGAATTGCAACCTGTTAAGGTACCAAATAAAAAGTAATACATTTCCTGATACCAGCCCAAATTCTTATCGTTCTCTCCCGTTAGCATTGTTTCAGTAATATAAGTATGTACTGCTGCAAAATCGCTCAAAAAACTGTGACAGCTATATCCCGTAAAAGGAATATTAAAACGCAATGCTTTCATTTGCTTTTGCCTCCCCGGAAATTTTTTCTTATAATTGAATTATATATTATTCATAACCTAAAATCAATAAATACTATTTTTCTGCTCCGTTTCTTTTAACGATAGCAAAGTGGTAGGCGCACTTTTGGCAACATGCATTAAGAGTGCCGAACTCATCGAATTTGGAGACTTGGGTACAGAAGCACTCAGAAAGCTCTACGTAGAAGATATGCCCCTCGTTGTTATTATTGACAGCGAAGGCAACAACCTCTACGAACAGGGCAGAAATGCTTATTTAGCTGCTCATAATGAATAAGTATATATAAAAATAGCCAGACACGATTGTGTCTGGCTATTTTTATGTTTACCATAGGGGCGACCAATGGTAGCCCATTAATTATGCCTCTCGTTTTGTTCCGCATTTGGGGCAGAACTTTCCGGGGCGTTCAAACTCATATCCGCAATTTGTGCAGGTTTTATTAGCCTTTACCGCAGGTGTACCGCATTCTTCACAGAACATAGCACCCTGCTCCAGCTTTGCTCCGCAGTTATCGCAAAAAGTTTGTGCCACCTGGTTGGTAGATACATTCGCTGTGGGGTTTATGGCAGTACCCATAGCATCCTGCATCATTCCGCCAACCATTCCGCCCACGGCACCGCCAACACCTGCCATGGTTCCAAATCCAACACCCATATTGGTAAATTCGCCTACAGCTTCATTTTGTGCAACCATCTGTGCAACGTCAAAGCCTCTTTCCTGCTGATATGTATAGCCTTCCTGTGCTCGCTTTGTAGCCTGTGCCTGCGAATCAATAATAACCTTCTGTGCTTCGGTTTGTGCGTATATTATATCGGTTTGCTGTCTGAGCTTTGCTTCTGCAATATCGGCATACTGTCTGAAATGAAGCTCCTTAAACTTTTCGTACTGCTTGTCGCCGTCAGGCTTTACAATAGTTGTTACAAAAAACTGTTCAAGACTTAAGCCGTAATTGTCAAAGTCATCCCAGAGCAATTTTTTCAACTCATTTGAAAAATCGGTCAGATGCTCGTCGATTTCAAATATATTAATGCTCTTTGCCTTTAAAACCTGTGCAATATATGTTTTGACCTTTGTCATCAGAAATGCACGGAAAAATCCTGCCAATTTCTGCTGAGTTAAAACACTTTCTGTTCCCACAAGATTAACGAGCAGTCGTCTCGAATCCTCTACACGAAGGCTCATTTCACCGCTTGCACCTATTGAAAGCGGGAATCCGTATGTAGGCTCGATATATTGAACCTTGCTGTCGGTTCCCCACTTAATCGACATCTGCTCGGTTTTATTTATAAAATAAACCTCGGCATGGAAGGGCGACTCGTCTCCCATAACACGGTTAAGCAGCTTTCCCACCAGGGGAAGATTGCCTGTTTCAAGAGTAAAACATCCTGCACCAAACAAATCAAGAGCCTTACCGTCTTTAAAGAAAATTGCCTCCTGGCTTTCATGTACAATTAACTGAGTATAAATATTAAAATCTTCACAAGGATGCTTCCATATAAATGTACTGTTGTCACCCTCGTATTTAATTACATCTGCTATTTTAACCATAATTTCCTCCGCTATTAACTACATATTGCTAGCAATAACCACTAATACCAGTATTATTGCAATTACTGCACCAAGCAGAATTGTTCTTGTTTTTTCTATGTTATTTTCAAATTTCTGGTGCTGCAATTCTTCCTGTCGTTGTTTCTCACGTCTTGCATGTGCTTCTTCAATTTTTCTGTTAATTTCATCAATTTTGCTTCTCGCTTCGGCAATTTTTTCTCTCGAATCCTTATAATCGCCGATTTCTTCAAGATTTTCAATTGCCTGTTCTATCACACGAATTTTAATTGCCCCTGCTATTAGAGTGCAAGCCGAATTATAAATATGCTCCTTTCTTCCATTTTCCCATATATCATTACACTTTTCTAAAAGCTCCTTTGAGTCCTTATAGTCAATTATTTGTTCAAAGCCTTCAATAGCAAGCTTATACCTTCCGGAGTTCATATAATCAACAGACATATTGTACACAGAGCTCATACGAGCAACTTCATTTCTTTCTTTTATTGTTGCATTAAAGGTCTCAAGCTCTGACTTTAATTTGTTATCGCCGAATCTGATTGCCTTTTTGTAATTGTTGCTGTCTTCAAGAGGTTTGTTTTGTTCTGCAATAGTGTCCTTTGTATGCACCTGCAGCTCTGCCATCAGTTTGCCCAGGTATGCTTTAGCATTTTCTGCATCAAAGTTCAATGCCTGTTCAAAAAAGCCGTCTGCATGCTCCCAGTCACCATCCTCCAAAGCCATAAATCCACGCTTGATAAATGCGGTAATGTTGCCACCGGCTTCGGAGTTTACAACAACGGTTTCTCTTACTGTAGCTTCGTTTTCGGTTTTAGAGGTAAGCTTGTTTATGCCTCTTACCAAATCCTGCATAAAGCCCAGCTTTGACATATCCTGTGCTTGCAGGTGCGAAAATTCCTCCGGCAGGTCGTATGGGTCCATATCACGGTATGCGGGTATCAGAATTTTATTTGCTCCGTTCTTTATAAGAGCT
>JAFUJG010000072.1 GCA_017468215.1 Clostridia bacterium
ATATAATATATTTTAACACGAAAGGCTATGGTATAATTATGGCAGATAATAAAAAAATGGTTGAGGATATTACCTCCCGTGATGTGGATTTTGCCCAGTGGTATACTGACATTGTGAGAAAAGCTGAGCTTGCAGACTACTCCTCTGTTCGTGGTTGTATGATTGTACGCCCCTATGGCTACGCTATCTGGGAAAACATCCAGAAGGAATTGGACAGACGCTTTAAGGAAACAGGACATGAAAACGTTTATATGCCCATGCTCATTCCCGAAAGCCTGCTCCAGAAGGAAAAGGATCACGTTGAAGGCTTTGCTCCCGAGGTTGCATGGGTAACACACGGCGGCAGCGAAAAGCTTACAGAACGTCTTTGCGTACGTCCCACAAGCGAAACAGTTTTCTGCGACCACTATAAAGATATTATTCATTCCTACCGTGACCTGCCCAAGCTTTACAACCAGTGGTGCAGCGTTATGCGTTGGGAAAAGACAACCCGCCCCTTCCTTCGCACAGCTGAATTTTTGTGGCAGGAAGGTCACACAATGCACGCAACTGCCGAAGAAGCTATTGCAGAAACAGAGCAGATGCTTAACATCTACTCCTCCTTTGCTGAAGAATTCCTTGCAATCCCTGTTATAAAGGGCAAAAAGACAGATAAGGAAAAGTTCGCAGGTGCAGAAGCAACATACACAATGGAAGCTATGATGCATGACGGTAAGGCACTCCAGTCTGCTACAAGCCACTACTTCGGTGACGGCTTTGCAAAGGCTTTCGGGGTTGAATTTACCGATAAGGACAACACCCTTAAGAACCCTCACGAAACCAGTTGGGGTATTTCTACACGTATTATCGGCGGCTTAATCATGGTTCATGGTGACGACAACGGTCTTGTGCTTCCTCCCATGATTGCTCCTACACAGCTTATGGTTATCCCTGTTATGCAGCATAAGGAAGGCGTTCTTGACAAGGCTTACGAAGTACTCCAGTCTGTACAGAAGTACTGCCGTGCTAAGATTGACGCATCCGACAAAACACCCGGCTGGAAGTTCTCCGAATGTGAAATGAAGGGTATTCCCCTCCGTTTGGAGCTTGGTCCTAAGGATATCGAAAACAATAAGTGCGTACTTGTTCGCCGTGATACACGTGAAAAGTACTTCGTATCTCTTGACGAACTGGAGATTAAGATTCCCGAAATTTTAGCTGATATTCAAGCTTCCCTTTACAACAAGGCAAAGGAAAGCCTGTATTCCAGAATTTACGATGCAACCACTATGGAAGAAGCTAAGGATATTGCAGACAATAAGCCCGGCTTTATGAGAGCAATGTGGTGCGGTGAATTGGAATGTGAAATGAAAATGAAGGACGAAGTAGGCGTAACAAGCAGTTGTATGCCCTTTGGCACAGAGCCTATCGCAGATACTTGCATCTGCTGCGGCAAAAAGGCAAAGAGCCTTGTATTCTGGGGCAAAGCATATTAATTAAGGCAAATAAAAACAACCCGATTTATAAGTCGGGTTGTTTTTTTGTTGGTCATTTAATAAACATCATTCTGCCTGAGGTATCTGCATGAATACTGTCATTATCATCTGCAGTGGCAAAGCTGAACAAGCCTGCCCCTTCCATAGAGCTCCAGCTTCCGCCAAAATAGAGCGATTTTTCACCCATACCCGCATTGATGCATATATCACCGTAGTAGGTTGATGTTGTAGCTCCTCCGCCCATTACGGAAGGCAGCATAACCTGAGGCATTAGAGCATCGTATCCCAGGGTTTTCACAATGCTTGCATCTGTAATTGTACTGTCAGTATGGGGCAGTAAAAATCCTGCCTTAACTTTTGTACCGTCACGGTTTTCAATGGTTATTTCTCCGCCTGTGATGCTCACTTTATCAATATACACATATGCATTGCCCCAAAGGTTTTCGATGTTCCTGTACTTGAACGCCACAGTGCCTCTCGCAGTGCTCATTGCACCCGTGTGTCCGCCAACACCTCTTGTGGTGCCGTTTTTAAGTGCTGTATGTGCTATTGCAGTTACACCTTCAACAACGTTTATGGGATCGCCGTCAATATAAACAGACTGCATATCACCTGCATCATCAATAACGGTTTTTACAAACCTTATGTTTTTTTCAAGGTTTTCAATGCTGATTCCATCATTTGAATTAAACACTATTACGCTATTGCCGCTTTCAAAAGCAAACTCATCACTTACCACAATGCAGTTTGTTTTTTCATTGCTCTTTTGTGCCACAGCATAGTTTTCGTTATCGGAAAAAGCACTTGTATAGCCGCAGGCACCAAGATAAAGATACTGAGAATTTCTCAAGCCTGTTTCTACCATGAAAAGTTTCTGCAGCATGGAAAGTGCAGCATAGTCAATCTCGCTATAGCCTGTACCCTTCGCTTGTGCCTTTTCTACAAGCTCCTCTGAGGCAAGGTTAAACACAGGTGTTTTTCCCGAAATACTCACTGTGCTGTTTTCG
>JAFUJG010000073.1 GCA_017468215.1 Clostridia bacterium
GCCTTCGAGCTTTATTTTTTCTTCGCCGATAAAATCACCTGCACCCTTTACGGTTATCTGCACCTCGTTATCGGCATTAGGCACCCATGTTCCGTTTTTGTCAACAGCACATACTGTAATCTGGGTCATATCTGTTCCGTCGCATTTTAAGGTGGTGTAATCGGGTGTTAAAACCAGCCTTTCGACTTTTTCGGGTGTTTTTTGGGTGTATGCTGCAGCTTTAGCACCGTTTATATAGCCTACGGCTGTTATCTCGCCTTTTTCATATGTAAGGTTTTCAAAGACAAAGAAGGGATGCGGAAGGTTGTTGTACTGACGAATGGGAGATACTTCAACCTCCTTATTGTTTACAAAAAGCTTTACTTCTTCACAGTTACTCATAACTGTAACCGAGAAGCTGTCCCCTTCACTTGTTTCGGCAACGGCAGCACTTCCCTGAGCAATATCACCCGACACGCCCTTTACCAAAAGGGGCTTACTGTCGTCGTCCCAATAGTTTGCAATGTAGATATTCGCTCCGTGCTTTTGGGGGTCCTTTTGGGAAATGTAAAGGTTTGCCGCCATTTTAGGCAGGCGGAAAATATCGTACAGACCGCTGTAGAATACGTTGTTTGTTTTTGTGTAGTTTACCTCGTTGTCATAGTCAAACATGCTCCAGGCAAAACCGCCTGCACATTTGCTGTTTTTGTAATAATAATTTACCTTGTCGGCAAAATCCTTTGTAAATGCCAATGCCTGCTCGTCGGTGGCACCGGGTACTCCGTAGCCGTTGCCCCAGCAGTCCCAGGAGTGCTCCGTTACTAAAAAGGGTGTATGTATGGGATTTTCGGGATAAATGTAATGTGCGGTGTAAATATCCTCGTAATATGCGGAGTGCTCATAGGTATCCTGCCTCCTTGCACCGTGGGTGGGTCTTGTGGGGTCAAGAGCATGTGCCAGGATGTTTGTTTTGCTGTAAAGAGCATCATTATCGTTTGACTCGTTAACCCTTACACCCCATGAGAAAATCGAGGGATGGTTCCTGTCACGGATAATCATTTCACGGATGTTTTCTTTATAAATATCCTGCCACGCCTCGTCGCCTATATGCTGCCAGCCGGGAGCTTCTTCAAAAACAATAAGCCCGATTTCGTCACAGCGGTCCAGAAAAGCTGTAGCCTGAGGGTAATGTGAGCACCTTACGGCATTGAAGCCTGTTTGCTTAATCATGTCGGCATCACGCCTTTGTAGCTTATCGGGCACAGCTCTGCCAATCCAGGGCCATTGCTCATGGCGGTTTATGCCCATTATTTTAAAGGTTTCGCCGTTAAGTGTAACGCCACTTTCTGTAAAGACAAATTTTCTTATGCCTATTCTTGTTTCATAAATATCGGTGGGGGTTTGTATTTTAACCTTATAGAGATATGGGTCGTCAACGCTCCATAAATGAGGGTTTATCACATATATGGTTCTGCCTCCTTCGGCAACGGTGTTACCCTCATGGTCAATAATGCTTACCGAAAAATCCTCCCCCTCTGACAGGGTAACCTCGGAGGTAATTACGGCTTTGTTTTCATTTAAAGCGGTTGTGATAAAAGCATCCTTTATATATGCCTTGTCGGTTATGGTCATGCTAACGTTACGTACAATACCGCCGAATATGCAATAGTCCACCTGATAACCCTCGGGCGGAACATCGCAATGCTTTGTGGAGTCGACCCTAAGGGCGATAACGTTGTCTTCGCCGAATAATATGTGCTTTGTAATATCAACCTCAAAGGGGGTATATGCACCCTTGTGCTCACAAGCAAGCTGTCCGTTTACATAAACGCTGCAAACTGTGGCAACACCTTCAAAGCATATACGCACAACCCTGTTACGGTAATTGTCGCCAAGGGAGAAATGCTTTCGGTATACGCTTACAAACCTGTAGTCCTCAATATCGGAAAGAAAGCTTCTTTCCTCGCTGCCCTTATGATGCTTAAGTATGCGGTTAGCATGAGGCACACATACATTTTCAAAATTTGTATCGTCAAAATCCTTATGTAGTGCATCGGTGCAGTCTTTATCGCAATAAAGCCATTGGGCGTTAAAGTTTATAACCTCTCTCATGCTCATGTTCTCCTTTTATTGTTCTTATAAAAAGCTTAGCATTTTAACCATTTGCTGTCAACACATTTTCAACCTGCTATATTCCATCCATTTAAAAACAGCCGATTTCTCCCGCTTTTCAAGGTCGATACAGTTAAACCCTGCCATTGCACCCGTGAAGCCCAGATGAACATACTCGTCTGACAGGATGGATGCATCAAGCCCCTCTTTAATGCACTTGCCCTGTGCAAAAAACGACAGCTTACTGTTTTCCAGCCGTGCGGCAAGCACAGCATCGGGGGCTTCCAAGGGATATTCTTCATCATAGTATATGAGCTCGCCCCGGTCACAGCTGAGGATTTTGCAAACGTTTTTTCCTCTCTTTTTTGTTATGTAAAGATAATGCCAATGACAGGTATCGTAAATAAGCACAAGCCCTGCCGTTTGCCTGTCGTTATCAGGCCGGAATAAAACATTTATTGAAATTTCAACATTTTTTTCGTCAATACGCCGTGCAAGAAGCGACTGCTCAAAACGGCTGTTCAATCCGCTTCCGCATTTAAGCGTAAGCCCATTATCCGAAAAGGATATTTTGCCCGATAAATCTTCACGGAGGGATTGAAAATCGGAAATGCTATCCTTATGGCGAAAATCGTAAAAAACCTTGCTCTCGTGCTTTTTCCGGGCTTTTGCCGCTACGTTTACAAAGGGATTGCAGCCGCCCTCGGCAAGGCGTAACCAATTTTTATGCCATATAACCTTCTGGATGCAGGTTTCCCTTCCGCAGGGAGAGTAAAGCCCTCTTGATGCAAGATGCACCATGTATAAATCACCTGCGGGGGTATCCACAAGGTCTGCATGACCTGCCTTCTGAAGGGGCAGGTGCTCGTTATCCCTTGCATGAAGAAGGATACTTTCGTCCTCCTCCCATTTACCAAAAAGGCTTTTGCTCCGTGCCATTTGTGCGCTGTGCCTTACGCCTGTGCCACCCTGAGCTTTTAAAAGGTAATAGTAACCGTCCTTTTTATATAAATGTGCTCCTTCAACCAGCTCGCCCGAAGGCTCGGTGTACAAAAGGTGTCTTCCGCCTGTGAGCTTATCCTTATCAGCATCGTATTCTTCGATATACAAGCCGTTAAATCGTTTGCCCTTTTCGTAGTGGTTTTCTAAGCTTATAAGGTATTTTCTTCCGTCGTCATCATGAAAAAGCGAGGGGTCAAAGCCTACCGAATTAAGATAAACCCTCTCCGACCAGCCCAGGTTAATATCCTCGGTCTTTATAAGGTAATTGTCAGTATGCATCATGGGTCCACGCTCTTTTACCACGGTGAACACAAGGTAAACTGTTTTTCCGTCGTAGCTTAAGCAGGGTGCCCATATGCCGCCTCCGTCAGGCACGCCCTTAAGGTCAAGCAGGCTTTTTTTGTTAAGGGGTCTTGAGTGCAGTGACCAGTTGACCAAATCCTTGGAGTGATAAATATTAATGCCGGGCCACCATTCGAAGGTGGAGGTGGCTATGTAATAGTCCTCCCCTATACGTATTACGGATGGGTCGGGGTTAAAGCCTCTTATTATTGGGTTAGTAATCATAGTATCGCTCCTTGTGTGCATAATGACAAATCTCTTTTGTTAATAATTATATCTTATCTGATATTTTTTTCAAGGTGCGAGAAGTTTTCATATTACATTTCGGTACATTATAAATGCTTTTTGTCCATATTTTTTTATTCCATTTCCCGCTGTTTATGATACAATAAAGTCAGGACAATTTAAGGAGGATTATTATGAAAAAGTTAACTTCGATTATTTTATGTATTGCGGTGCTTTTATCCTGCATCACATTTGCTCACCCCCAGGAGGACAAGCCCTTTGTTCACCCGGGGGCACTTCACACACGTGATGACCTTTTAAGGATTGCAGAGTGTGTAAAAAACGGCGAGCAGCCTTACTTAGAGGGCTGGGATATGTTAAAATCCAGCAAGTACGCACAGAGCACGGTTACAAGCCGTGCAACGGAAACTGTTGTCCGTGGCGGTAATGGGCAGAACTTTGCCCTGCTTTATGAGGACTGTGCAAAGGCGTATCAGAATGCGGTAAGGTATCACATTGAAGGGAATGAGGAGTGCGGCAAAACTGCAGCAGCAATTTTAAACTCATGGTCCTCTACATTAAAGAATGTTACAGGCAACGCCGACAGATACCTTGCCGCAGGTCTTTACGGCTACCAGCTGGCAAATGCGGCAGAGCTTATGCGTGAGCATCCTGATTTTGACGTAAAGGCTATGCAGGATATGTTGATAAATTTATTCTACAAGCCTCTTTGCGAAAGATTTCTTATTTCTAACGAATTTGGCCGTGACCACAACGACGCTTACATAACAAACTACTGGGCAAACTGGGATTTGGCCAACATGGCGGCAACGGTTGCAATAGGTATTTTCTGTGACCGCCGTGATATTTACAACATAGGTATCGATTATTTTATCAACGGTGCCGGCAACGGCTCTGTTTACAATGCAATCCCCCATCTTTTTGACGGCTCCGTTGCTCAGTGGCAGGAATCGGGTCGTGACCAGGGCCACGCAAATTTAGGCATAGGTCTTATGGCTTCTGTTTGCGAAATGGCATGGAATCAGGGTGACGATTTATACGGCTATGCCGACAACCGCTTAATGTATGCGGCTGAATATGTGGCAGGCTATAACAACGGTATTGAAATGCCCTTTGAATTATACGAATGGGGCACAGGCGGTAAGGGCGAATATGCGTCAAATAGCGTTGTTTCCAACGCAGGCAGAGGCGAGATGCGTCCTATCTGGGCAATGATTTATAACCATTACGCAAACCGTATGGGTTACGATGTACCCAACATCAAGGCTCGTGCAGAGCTCGCTCAGCCCGAAGGCGGTCCCGGAGGCCATGCATCTACCTTTGACCAGACAGGCTTCGGCACACTGCTTTATACACGTCCTGAAGGCTCGGGTACAAAGGCTACCCCTCTCCCCGGCCCTGTTAATGAAGGTGTTTACCGCATTACAGCACGCCACAGCGGTAAGTATATTACCGAAAAAGACGGACAGATAGCTCAGTATTCACAAGGCAGCGGCAACCAGGAATGGGAGATTGCTCACTTAGGCGGCGGTGTATACACAATTACCAATGCTGTAACGGGCAAATCACTTGGTATTGAAAATTCCTCCCATGAACCGCTGGCAGCACTTACTGCAGGTGAATACACAGCCGAAAACAGCCAAAAGTTTGCATTTATAAAAACTAATGACAACTTCTACAGAATAACTGCTATCCACGCTTCAAAGGCACTTGATGTGCTCAATGCCTCCAAGGATGACGGCGTGGGAATTATTCAGTACAGATATTTACTTACACATAACCAGCAGTTCTCCTTTGAGCTTGTAGAGGAAAAAGACATTATCCCGCCCCGTGATACAAACGAAGGTAAAATGTATGTTACGGTAAACGGTGTAAGAACACAGGGTGATGTTGACCCTGTTATAGTAAACGACCGCATGCTGGTTCCCCTTCGTCAGGTGTTTGAAAAAATGGGAGCCGAGGTTTCCTGGGACGATGTAACAAAAACAGCAATCTGCAAGCTTAATGATACAATCGTAACTGTAACACTTAACTCATCCACAGCACAGATTAACGGCGAAAGCTTTAATCTGGATGCGGCACCTGCATTGATTAATGACCGCATTTTAGTGCCTGTGCGTTTTATTGCCGAGGGCTTAGGTGCCACGGTGACATGGCGTGATACTACAAAAACTGCCGAAATTTTAAAGTAACTGCAAGGAGCTTTTTATGGAGCACAAAAACTTTCGTGTATTTTCAAAAAACAATCTTGACTTTAACGTAGTTCAGTACGGATACAGAAAATGCGAGCCGATGTTTTCCGAAAAACCGCATATATGGCCTAACTTTCTTTTTCATTACGTGCATTCGGGGAAAGGTGTTTTAAACGTTGACGGCTCCATATTTGAGGTTAGTAAAAACCAGGGGTTTATTATTTTCCCCGGGCAGATTGCCAACTACGTTGCCGACGCCTCTGACCCTTTTGAATACACCTGGGTTGAATTTTTCGGCAACGGCACAAAGGGGTTTATTGCATCCTCCCTTCTTTCGCCAAGAACACCTGTTGTAAACGATGCTGACGGAAAAATAGGCAAAGCAATATGGGATATGGTAGTGTGCGGTGAAATGACAAACGCCCGCCTTATGAGCAAGTTCTGGGCATTTGCCGACACTTTAATGGTTGACTCGCTCAAGGCGGTTAATCCTACGGATATGTATGTTGAAAAAGCAATTTCCTACATTGGTGAAAACATAGGCAAAGACACAAAGGTAAATGATGTGTGCAGGTATTTAAATATTTCACGCAATTATTTTTGCAATATATTTACGCAAAAAATGGGTATTTCACCCAAAAGGTATATCCTTGAACAGCATATGGAAATGGCGTGCGAGCTTTTAAAACGCAGTCATTTCTCCGTTGGTGAAATTGCAAGCATAGTAGGCTACGACAAGCAGTCGAAGTTTACAAAGGCGTTTATCCGCTATATGGGCAAATCACCCTCAGCATACCGAAAAGAAATATAACGGAGGCTTTATATGGATTACATAAACGAAATATGGAACAAGCTTGATAAAAAGCTTTCAGGAACGGCAGTTAAAAGCTTTGACAAAATACCCTACACCACCATAAACGGTGTGCACGATAATAAAGCCCAAACGGATATAACCTGGTGGACAAACGGCTTCTGGCCTGCTCTTATGCTTTTAATGTACAACACAACAGGCAAAGAGGTGTATCTTAACACCTTCCTTAACGGCGAAAGAATGCTGGACGATGCCTTTAAAAACCGTGATTGGCTTCATCACGATGTAGGCTTTATGTGGCATCTTTCCTCGGGTGCTCATTACCGCCTTACAGGTGATAAGCTTTCCCGAAGCCGTGCACTTTTTGCCGCAGATATGTTAGTGGCACGCTTTATGCCAAAGGGCGGCTTTATCCGTGCCTGGAACGACGAAGAAAACTTAGACCGTACAGGCTGGACTATTATTGACTGCATGATGAATATACCTCTCCTTTACTGGGCATCTGACGAGCTTAATGTGTCCAATTACAGAGACATTGCCATGATGCATGCGGATATGACCCTTCGTGACCATATCCGCCCTGACGGAAGCGTTAATCATATATGTATTCACAACAGTGCAGGCGAGCTTACAGAAACCTTGGGCGGACAGGGCTACTGCCAAGGCTCGGCGTGGTCACGTGGGCAGGCATGGGCGATATACGGCTTTGCACAAAGCTATACCCATACCAAGGCTGCCCGCTACCTTGATGCAGCAAGGAAAACAGCAGACTTTTTTATTGCGTCTTTAGGTGACAGCTTTATTCCTGTCAGCGATTTTCGTGCACCCAAGGAGCCTGTTATATACGACACCACTGCAGGTGCTATTGCCGCCTGCGGTATGATTACCCTTGCAGGTGCTCTTGATAAGGAGGAAGGCAGAGCATACCTTGATACGGCAATTAAAATTATTACCGAAACCGAATCACGCTTCTGTGACTGGTCTGAGGAGGAAGACTCCATTGTGCAGATGGGAAGCGAAAGCTATCACGGAAAAAAGGGGCAGCTCCCCATTATTTACGGCGACTATTATTTTGCCGAGGCGGTTTCGCTTTTGATGGGATTTGACAGAACAAATTAAGGCGAGGAGAGTCGAACCCAATATGGTTTTAATCGGCAAATTTTCCGCCATAATGCACCAAAATGCTCACCGATACACAAAGTATAGGTTCCGCTTTTGGCACACTCTGACAGAAAATTTGCACGATTAAAACTCTGCGACCCTTTGTACCGGAAAAATTGATGGATTTTTGGTGCGGAAATTGCCGATAGGCTGTCGCCTTTCAAAATTGACAAGCCGAAAAGACACAATTTTAACAAGCAAATGGCATATGGGGGTCAACTCCCCTCGCCTTAAGGAGCATTTGTATGACCGATATAATCAGGTTCAATGAAGACAGAGGGATAAAGCTTTCTCCCACAGAGCCTCCCTCACGCTTTTCAAGTGAATTGACCTTTACAATTAAAATTGACCCTTACAGGCAGAACTATTTTTCCTTAAAGCTTTCTGCATGTGAAAAATACACCCCTATATTTCTCTACATTGACGGCAAACAGCTGGGTTATGCAAAGTGCGGCGATTTTGAAGCCTTAAACCTTGGCTACGGCAATTTTATGCCCGAGGGGTATTTTTATGTTACAACCGCACTCCCTATATGGTATACAAAAAACAAAACCGAAATTGAGCTTGGTATCCGCCAGGCAGAGCCTTACGACAACTTAGATGAAGTATACGGCACAATTTTCGAGGCGTATTCAACCACCTCGCCTGTGCTTGATACGCCTATGAGCAATACGGAATTTTCCAAAAAGGAAACACAAGCTGTTACCATGGAGGATATTGACTTTTATTCGCAAGCGTATATTAAAGCACAAGTTGACTTTTTTTATTTATCGCTTGAAAAACTGCGTGGCGGCGAAAAGCTTTCCATTACAAAGTATGTGGAAGAATTCCGCCATTTTTGCATGATGCTTTTTGAGCCCTACTGCCCTCTTTGCGACAAAACAGAGGCGGTAAGGCTTATCATAAACTGTATAAACCTTTATGTGAAGGATTATTTTAAAAACCCGCAAAGTCTTCTTCGCACCTCCCACCAAAGCGACTGGGGCGGTTACTACGGCGAACTGGGTCAAGGGCTTTATATTATCGAAAAGCTTATTGACAAAGCCTGGTTTGACACCTTCCTCGCATCTCCCTTTGATGAAAAGCATACAGTTAAGGAAGCATGGGAGCTTTGCTTTAAAGCAAACTTTGACTTTGCCTCATCACGCCAAAGCTATATTTACAACCAGACCTATTACACCTATGAGGGTGCATGGAAGGCTATGGCAGGGCTTGGGGTAATAAAAAGCCGCTACTATATAGGCGACGAAAAGTGCAGCCTTATTTTAAAAGAGGCGTTAGGTATTGCTCCCTGGAAGGGTGAGCATATCCTTTTTGATAAATCGGGCCGTGAGCTTGATTTGTACCATTGCCTTTTTAACCACGATAAAAACGCACAGTTTACTGAGGATTATATAAATATAGTTTGCATAGGCGAGGCTGTTCAGGACTTTGACGAAAAGGGCGAATTTTTACGCCGTAAGCCCTATGGCGAAAACTACACCCCCCTTACCCACACCTGTCTCTCCCGTGAGAACGGCTATGTGGGCAACTACGGCGAAACCTGCAACTATCTGCCCGAGTGGGTATACCGCACCTTTAACCACGGTGATGCAGAGCTTTCTGACCTTATATTGAAGGCGGCACTTGAAAACATTAATTCACGCATGTATATGCGTTATCAGGGCTTTGATGAAAACGGCAGCCCCATCATGCTTATGGAGCAGGCAATTGACGAGCGAAACCCCACCATGAACCCCAAAAGTGCCTATGGTGCAATTATAAATGACAAGCGTACACTTCTTTTTGCATCGCTCAAAAGGCATATGGATGAGCACAGCGAACGTTACGCTTCGCCAATGTGGGACAAATACAAAACCTATGCTGCCAAGGCTGTTGATGCTCTCCGTCAGCAGCATAGTGACGGACATTTGCTTTCCATACTTCCAAGCCTTGCACCAAATTACAACGATTTTAAGCTTGACCGCACCATAAAGGATATATTTGCAGCTGATTTAACTTATCTTTTGCCTCATACTCCGGAATCGGGAAGCAAAAGCTTTATCTTTTTTGATATTGACAATCTGCTTTTGTCATTAAGAGACAAGGATACACATATTTTTGCTCAGCTTAATCACCGCAGCAGAGGCTTTTCGGGATACGGCAGGGCACATATAATAAAAAACGGTGTGCATCAGCTTACCCAGTTTAAAACCGACGGTATATTTACCTATGGCGGCAAGTTTATCCGCCAGCAAAATGTTAATATGGACTTTATTGCAGATTCACAGGGGTCGAACTCGTTTGCACGTGGGCCTGTGCCCCTTGGTGAGTTCGGTGCAACAGCACAGGCACTTTGCGGCGAGGAGCAATCTGTTACATA
>JAFUJG010000009.1 GCA_017468215.1 Clostridia bacterium
ACATGTGTGACTATGTGTGTAATTACCACTTTGTTATCCTTATTGCACCCCAGTACGATTTGTGGGACTCAAGTAACGGTATTTACACCAACTACAACTACGAGCACAAGGTGCCCGGTGTGTTCCATTACATAACTAAAGACGGACAGACCGAGATTAACCGTACCATCGAAATGAAGGTTTCGGGTCACGGCTCACGAAGTGCGGCGAAAAAGTCATTAAGAGTATACTTTAAAAAGACCGACCCCACACAATCTAAGCTTCTTGAATACGACCTTATCCCCGGTGACGGAGTTGAGGTATATTCAAAGGTAACTTTCCGTATATCTGACTGGCAGTCGACTAACCTTCGTGACCCTCTTGCACAGAGATTGGCAAGCTACACAAGGTGTGACACAGCCTGGAGCGTACCTATGGTATTGTTCTTAAACGGCGAGTACTGGGGGCTTTATGAGTGCCGTGAGCAGTACGATAAGGATTATCTTGAGGAGCATTACGGCATTGACGGCGACAATATTGTATTTTTGGACCGTGACTGGACACAGCCTATTGATTACACCGAATACAACGGCGTAACCTATATCGATAAGCTGGAATACTCCGAAGGCCCCGAGGATGATAACGAGGACGGTCTTTTGGGCGAAACCTATTACCGCACACAGTGGGCATACGTAAAGAGCCTTGTTTTAGATAATGATTTTTCAACTGATGAGGTTTATGAAAAATTCTGTGAGGTTGTGGATGTGGATAATCTTATAGATTACATGATTATTTACATGCACGCAGGTAACGACGACTGGCCCGGTAACAATATGAAGTTCTGGCGAGTTACAGAGGAAAGCATCGACCCTACAGTTTACGGTATGGACGGAAAATGGAGATTTATGGTGCATGACTTTGATATTTCCTACGAAAATACAAACCATAACACTCTTTACTTAGCAACAATGCAGAAGGACGACAACTCCCAGGCGAGACACCCCAAGTTTGCAACCGACCTGTTTGAGGGGCTCTTTAAAAATGCCACCTTCCGTAACGAATTTGCTCAAAGAAGCATGGTTTATCTTCGCACCTTTATGCGAGGCACAAGTGTTGCTGCAATACTGGACGAGCTTGTACAGGAGCGTGAAGCCGGAAAAACTGCCGATATAGCACGCTGGAGCCTGGGCAGTTTAGCAGGATGGAAAAATAATGTAAATAACCTCAAGAACTTTGCATCCGCAAGACCTACCCCTTTCAGAAACCAGTACATGGATGTTTTTAACAACTACTACAATGCAGGCATCACAGGCACGGTGCTCTTTAATATATCGGGCGATGATGCTTATATAGCAGGCGGTAAGGTTGAAGATGGCGATGAGCTTAAGATGTTTGGCGGCATACCCGTTACAATAAAAGCCGAAAATTCGTACATTGTAGCGGTAGGCGATAACCGTGCTATCGTAAACTTTGGCGAAGTAACCTTTACCCCCAATGGTGACTACACAATCACCATTAAAAAGGTGGCTGCAGCCATAGTAAAGGCAGAGGTAAAGAGCGATAAGCTTACTGCATGGATTGAGCTTGATAAAGATATTCATCCTGATGCAAAGCTGTATGTTGCAGGCTACAGCGACAATGATGAAGTGCTTTTTGTAAAAGAGCTGGACCTTGATGCCCCCACCTTAATGGTACCGAATGCAAAAGAATACAAGCTGTTTTTGTGGGAAGGAACAAAGCCCTTGTGCAACAGCTACACGGTTATCCCCCAAGATGTTGACAACAAGGTTGAAGACCCATACGACGACAATTTTGACCCAGAGTCGGAAAATATACAGTAAGAAAAACGGAGATGTAGTAGGTGAGAACACCTATTGCATCTCCGTTTTGTGTTTTAAAAAAGCTTTGCCTTACTGAATAAATTGAAAAGCAAAAGCCCTAATATCAGACCTGCAACGCCCTGAACTGCATTGACAGGCAGACTTACCAATGCGGGAATAAAGCCGTAGAGAACGCCTTCAAATGCGTAGTAGCCGAAAACCATGATACATTCGGCAGCAATGCCTCCCAACACCCTGGAAGAAAATTTCTTGAAGGAATAATAAGCTGTTATCGACATTAAGCCCTTTATTAAAAAGGTTATAGGTGCATAGATTATGTATCCTGCAAATATGTCTGCAAGAGCAGAGCCTAAGCCTGCTGCCAAAAAGCCGTAAAAGGGAGGTAGCAGCCAGCCGGATAACAGCACCACGCAGTCACCTAAGTTTATATAGCCTTTAAAGGGTGAAGGGATTTGTACCACCATTGTTGCAACGCATGCAAGCGCTGCAAGCATGGCGGAAAGTACTATCTTTTGTGTTGTGTTTTTCAATTAAATTACCTCTTTTAGTTAATTTTTGGGAGCTTAGCAAAGCTTTTTGCAAGATCATCGTCAGTGGGGATATAGTCTGTCATTTGTCCGTCGTGGAACTTTTCGTAAGCCACCATATCGAAATAACCTGTACCTGTTAAACCGAAAACAATAGTTTTTTCTTCGCCTGTTTCCTTGCATTTTAAGGCTTCATCTATTGCGATGCGTATTGCGTGACTGCTTTCGGGTGCAGGAAGGATACCTTCGATGCGGGCAAAATATTCTGCTGCTTCAAATACATCGGTTTGCTTTACGCTTACTGCTTCCATAAGACCTTGATGATAAAGCTCGGAAAGAGTTGAGCTCATACCGTGATATCTCAAGCCGCCTGCATGATTGGGTGAGGGGATAAAGGAGCTTCCCAGGGTGTACATTTTAGCAAGGGGACAAACCATGCCTGTGTCACAAAAGTCGTATTCGTAAACACCACTTGTAAAGCTGTGGCACGATTAGGGCTCAACTGATATAATGCGATAGTCCTTTTCGACTCGGAGCTTTTCGCACATAAAGGGAGCGATTAAACCGCCTAAG
>JAFUJG010000074.1 GCA_017468215.1 Clostridia bacterium
ATTATCCTTTCAAAACAACTAATAAAACGAAAAAGCTCTGATTTTTTTACATTAATGAACCGTAGGTTCATATCATGTGCAAGCACATATCATTCATTTCAGTCCTATATAGCAAATTGCCGATAAAACAAGCGTTACAAGTGTAAACACACCCACAATTTTTGTTTCCTTCCAGCCGCACATCTCGAAATGGTGGTGAAGCGGCGACATTTTAAACACTCTTTTGCCTGTCAATTTAAAGCTTGTTACCTGAACAATAACGCTCAGGGTTTCACTAAGGAAAACAAAACCGGCAATAATAAGGGAAAATTCAAGTCCCATCATAACTGCCGCCGCAGACAAAATGCCACCTAAATACAAGGAGCCTGTGTCGCCCATAAATACCTTTGCAGGGAAAAAGTTATACAGCAAAAAGCCTAAAACACCGCCAATCATGGCAGCTAAAGCAACTGCCACGCCTGCAAATTCCAGCTTTATTGCCGCAAACAGGAAAAACAGGGCACAGGCTACGCTTACGCTCGACGTCAGACCGTCAACACCGTCTGTAAGGTTAACGCTGTTAACAGTTGCAAGCATAACGAACATAACAAATACAACGTAAAGTATGCCAAAGTCAAAGCTTCCCTCTACAAAGGGGATTTTAACCGTATGCGAATTCATCACATACATAAAAACGGACGCACCCAAGGCAACTACACTCTGGCAGATAAACTTTGCCGAGGCCGAAAAGCCCTTGTTACGTTTTTTTACAACCTTAATGTAGTCATCCACAAAGCCTACCACACCAAAGAGCAAGCCCACAATAACCACAAAAAGGGTTTCAACACTTTGCGATACTATAAGCGATGCCACCGTCATCGCAAGGATAAAGCCCAAACCGCCCATTGTGGGAGTACCCTGCTTTTTTGCATGCCAGGTAGGGCCGTCCTCCAGAATCATCTGTCCGAACTTAAGCTTTTTTAAAAAAGGAATAAGAAGCGGCGTTACAACCGCAGTAATTACAAATGATATCACAAGACTTATTATCCAGCTCATACTATGACCTCACTTTTTTAAATTTCTTTTGTTTTTACTCATCGGGTACTGTCCCCACTGCGTATATCTGCGGACCGTCGAGGACGCCGGTCCCTACAATAATACTACTCGCTATAGCGTTAGCGTAATTCATTACTCAGCACTCTTACTAAGGTGTTCCTTCACAACCTCACGCTCGTCAAAGTGTATTGTCTCATCCTTAAAAATCTGATAGGTTTCGTGTCCCTTGCCTGCAAGGATAATAACGTCGCCTTCTTTTGCAATATCAAGGGCGTAGCCGATAGCCTCACGCCTGTTTTCGATGCAGACATAATTGCCCTTTTCCATGCCTGCAACAATATGCTCCATAATAACCTTCGGGTCCTCGCCTCTGGGGTTGTCGCTTGTTACAATAACCTCATCCGACAACCTTTGTGCAATGGCACCCATAATAGGTCTTTTTGTATTGTCACGGTCGCCGCCGCAGCCAAACAGGGTTATAACCCTGCCCTTGGCAAAGCCTCGTACCGCACGGATAACGTTTTCCAAGCCGTCGGGGGTGTGTGCATAGTCGATAATAACCGTGTATGGCGTGATTGTGGGTACAACCTCCAGCCTGCCCTTTACGCCACGGGCAATAACAAGCCCCTTTTCAACATCCTCCATGGAAAAGCCCATGCAAAGTGCTGCGCTTGCCGCCGCAAGAGCATTGTACACAGAAAACCTTCCGGGAATGCCAAGCCTTAACTGCCTTACCTCGCCCTTGTAGGTCACGTTAAAGGTAACGCCTCTTTCCCGAAGCAGAATATCCTCTGCCTTAAAGTCGGACGCTTTGTCGATAGAATAGGTCAGAAGGTTTTTTGCATCCTTCTGCATAATGTGCGAATAATCGTCGTCGACATTTATTGCCGCATTTTTGCTCATTTTAAAGAGCTTTGCTTTAGCGGCAGCATAGTTATCCATGGTTTCGTGGAAGTCCAGATGGTCCTGTGTAAGATTTGATAAGACGCCCACCTCGAACTTGATTCCGTAAACCCTGTCAAGCTCTAAGGAATGGCTGGAAACCTCCATAACAACGTACTCTGCCCCGCTTTTGTACATTTTGTCAAAAAGCTCATGAAGCTCTCTTGACTCAGGGGTTGTTCTTTCCGAGTCGATTGCCTCATCGCCCACAAGTATCTGATTTGTGCCGATAAGCCCACACTTGTGGCCTTTAAGCTCAAGTATCTGCTTTATAAGATAGCTTGTTGTGGTTTTACCGTTTGTGCCGGTTATGCCCACAATTTTCATTTTTTCTGCACTGTTGTTAAAAAAACTGGCAGATGCAGTTGCAAGAAAACGTCTTGAGGAAGGCACACGGACATAGTTTTCCTCACATCTGTCCTCCTCGCCTACAACGATTACCGCACCCATATCAAGGGCCTTTCCGATATATGCATGCCCATCGCTTTTAAAGCCCTTTATAGCCACAAATAAGCTGCCCTTCGTAACAAGTCTCGAATCGTAGCAAATATCGCTTATTTCCACATTTTCAAGCTTTTCACTTAATTTAACCTCTGCGTTTTCAAAAATTTTACCAAGTCGCATGCTCATCCCCCGCTATCTTATTGTCCGTCAAAATAGTATTCGTCTGTATTGAGAGCAAATTCCACCGTTATAACGCTGCCGGGCATAACAACTGTGCCCTCGGGCGTGCTCTGGGAAATTGCCAGCATTTCCTCTGTTACCTCGTCATAGGCTCCGCCGCCCTTTATTTCGATATTAAGGTTTAATTCCTTCGCCTTAGCCTCTGCCTGGCTCTTGGTCAGTCCCATAAAGGAGGGTATTGTAACCTTTACCTCCTCTACAGCCTCGGTGTACAAAATTACAAGGTCGCCCTTGGCAAGCTTTGAGGTTGCCTTGGGAAGCTGATTTGTAACAATGCTGCCTTCTCCCTGTATGGATACCGTAAAGCCTGCACCCTCACAAAGCTTCTTTGCATCCCAGGTTGTCATGCCAACAGTTGCAGGCACTTCAATTTCTTCTGCGCTGTTGTCTGTGTAAACAGGCTCATAGCCCAGATATTCCAAAGATTCGGACAAAATCTTGCCCACTGCAGGTGCCGCAATGGCACCACCGCCTGTAAGCACACCGCCCGGCTCGTCAAGAATTAACAGACAAACCAGCTGAGGGTCGTCTGCAGGTGCAAAGCCAATAAAGGATGCAATCTTCTTGTTAAGGTGGCGGGGCTGCTTCTGACTTGTACCTGTCTTACCGCCTATTCTGTAGCCGTCTACATATGCGGCATTACCTGTACCGTTTGCAACAACGCTCTCCAGCGCCGCACGCATTATACGGCTTGTGTTTTCGCTGATTACGCTTCTGACAAGGGTGGGCTCAACGTTTTCAATAACGTTGCCCTCGCTGTCTGTATACGCCTTTATAAGCTGAGGCTTCATAAGGTTACCGCCGTTAACTA